>JAGLDW010001440.1 GCA_023145395.1 Lentisphaeria bacterium
CCAGGAAATCACCTCGATCCTATGCTCCTCCGCTCAGAGACCCGACCAGGCCAGCGAGCTTTGCGAAGTTCTCTCTCGTCTCTGGCGCGCCAGAGGCGATACCCAATGGGTGCGCGACCTCGTCGATCAGATTGGCGCCGAGGCGATCTGCTGGTCGGACAGCACACTCTTCGCACAGCTTTCGGACGACTTGGCAGGCAAACTGGTGCCAGCCTGGTTCCGCACCACGCAGAAGGTGATGGGCCCAGACTACGTGGCCAAGCACTGCCTCGATCTGCCACTGCGCCTCTGGGCCCACGTGGAGAAGATTTTCGGGGAGGACAGTGCCACCTCGGACCTCCTGCTCGAACGTGCCACGGCGCAACTCCGCAGCCGCGACACCAGCTCCGACGCCATCCTCTGGGCATGGAAATCGCGCAATGCCGCCAAGGACCTGATCGCGAGTTCGCCCCTCGTCTTCAAGACCCTAGCCAAGACTCTGCATGGCTCCTATCTCAAGGCCAACCGTGATCTGCGAAAACTGCTGATGGAGAACGAAGCTTTCCAAAGTCACTTGATGCGCGGCGGAGAGGATCAGGCTATCATCAGCCTCGTCAACAGCGTGCGGCACTTGCCGTTGCTTGACACGGGCGAACGCCAGAGTCTGCTCGTCCGCATCGTCCGCATCTTTCCCGACGCCCGCAAACTCGTGGAGGAAAAACACGGGCAACCGACCATGCAAGCCATCGCCAGACAAACGTCGGTCCGCATGTACGAAATCCGGCGGCTTGAGCTTGAAGAAATCATCAACGTCAAGATCCCAGCGAACAGCCGCGCCATTGGGCACGCCAGAGAATACGGCGACCTTCGGGAGAATGCGGAGTTCAAGGCGGCCAAGGAGGAGCAAGTCTTCCTCACCGCACGCAGGAACGAACTCGAAGTCGATCTCCACGAGATTCGCGCCACCGACTTCTCGGACGTGGAGCCCAACGAGGTCGTGGTCCCCGGGACGACGGTGAAACTGCAAACCGAAGAGGACAACGTGGTCCACACCTACCACGTACTCGGGCTCTGGGACAGTGTCCCCGAACGTCAGATGCTCTCCTACGACACACCACTCGGAAAACTTCTGACTGGCGCCAGAGTCGGAGACGAGCTGGAACTGCCGTCGGAGGAGACCGCAGAGCTGATCGAGGTGCTGGAATTGCCCGACGAGATCAAAGAGTGGGTGAAGATCTCAAGTCTGGACGAGAGCTGATCCATCCGTCTGTCGCCCAGTTGCGGCGTGAGGCTCACGAATCGGCGTCCTCTTTCCGAGCCGTTTTGCGACGACGGAATGCGAGGTGAATGGCAGACTGTTTGCAGCCTTGCACACAATCGCCGCAGACAACGCATTCGGATGTTTCCGGCACGGTTCCCTGGGGACAGTTGCGGGGATACGCTCCGCAGTCCACGCATGCGTCGCGGTCACGCTCCAGCCGGCAAAGGCTCCCACGGTGGCTCAGTCCCAGAAGCGCTCCGAGAGGGCAGAGGTAGCGGCACCAGAAACGCCCGACGAGCAGCCCACCCGCCAACGCCACCAACAGTAGGCTCCACCGGACTGCATATCGCTTTGCGCCGAGGGACCCGGCAATCAGCCAGGCCTCCCAATTCCACAGGGAGTCCGCACGAACCACGTAGGGATGGGCGCGTTCCGCAGGCAGGTTCCACTGCACAACGGCGATGATCGTCAGACCGAGCATCAACCATTTTCCCCACCTCCGTCGTCTGTCAGCCGCCGCGAAGGCCGGGGAATGGGCGAGTGCCTTTGGCGAAAAGAACGCCAGTACGTCCTGCAGATAGCCCATGGGGCAGATCCATCCGCAGAAAGCTCGGCCGAAAAGCGCAGTCACCCCAATCATCAGGAGCAGGAAGGGAAAAAACAGAAAACGGCCGCTGCAGTCACCGAGAGGACAGGTGGCGCAGGAAACGAAGGGCACTCCAAAAGGACAGCGGAGAAAGCCCATCAGCAGCCATTGGCCGGAGACAATGAAGAATGCCGTCTGCACCAGACGCCTTGGAATGGAGATTCGTTCCACCGGACACCTCACTTTTCACCAGAAGTTTTTGTGGCAATCTGAATACGCTGCTTGGCGGCAGCCGCGAGCTTAGCCCACTTCGTGTCCGAAAACTCCTCGCACACGGCTCCAAACTGCTTCAACGCCTCGGCGGATGCTCCCTTCCGTTCCAGGCATTCGCCCAGATGATAGCTCGCCGCAGCCAGAATCGCCTTCGCCTTGCCCGGTTTGCCCGGCCGCGCCACGGTCAACACCTTCAGATACTCCAGAATGATCTGATCCTGCTCATACACCCCCGCACGCCGGAACTCCTCCGCAATCTGAAACCGCTTCCCCGTCGGATTCTTTTTGGGCTTGCCGAGGGGCTCTACGGGCGTGGCCTGGGCACTGCCCTCCGCCAGACGAGCGCCCGACAGTTTTCCCCACCGACTCTCCGGCGCCATGCCGCGACAGATCTTCCACTGCACGGCGGCCGCCGGGGGATTCCCCAGCGCACGCGCCGCGACACCCGCCCGGTAGCGTGCCTCGGCTCCCAGCTTGTGGGCGCCATACACACCACTCAGAATCTTCACCATCTCCTTGAAGGCGAATAGAGGCATGCGGTGCTTGTAGAGCCGCATGCCATAGGTCATGCTGCGGGCTCCGTGGGTCGAGTACTTCTCCACCCACGGTGGCATATCGCTCTCTGGAAAATCCTCGACATCCTGTGCTTCGCCCATTTCCGCCAGTCGTTTTGCAGCTTCCAGCGCCTCTGCTGTGCCAGGAAATTCACGGATGACCCTGTTCCACTGCACGGCTGCCACCGGCGGCAAACCGCGTTGACGAGCGCAAATCCCCAGCAGGTACTCTGCAAGAGGCATGAAACGACTCGGGTGATTCAGCGCCACCACCTTGAGCAGATCCCTTGTGGCGAACTCGTAGTCGCCCGCCGCCATCAGATGAAGTCCAAGACCCAGTTCCCGCTTGCCGTTCTTCGGCGGATCCCCATCCGTCACCTCAACTGGGAAGTGCAACCGGAACAAGGGATCCTCCAGGACGCGCGCATGGCCATCGCCCGCCGCCGCGTGGCTGTTCAGACCGCCTCTGGCCGCATCCACCCAGTGTCCGTAGGGCAATCGCTTGACCGGGACCGGCAGCGCCGCGGACGCGAGTCCCTTCGAATCGTATTCCAGCGGGCCGGCGGGAGGATAGAGAGCGAGCACTTTATTCCAATCCTCACGGCCAGCGTCAATGGCACCCATCCTGGCATTCAGGGCACCGCACTGGTACAGCGCGCGCGCACCGTAGTGACTTGGCCCAAAAGTGTGGAAGACCTTCAGCCAACGCCGTCGGGCTTCGTGAAGCACGCCGCATTGCTCCAGCCGCAAAGCCATATGGCATTGCCAGCCCGCCATGTCCTTTGGTGCAGAAATCTTCAGCAGATCCTGCAAGGGTTTGGCTTCCGGGTCAGCGAGACAGAGGTAGCCATTGCTTTCAAGCCACTTCTCGTCCTGGACGAGTCCATCGACAAATTGGCTAGCGAGAGCCGCCTGCCGCTCACCCCGGCCCGTCTTCAACACGCCCGCGCACTGCGGCATGGACGGACGCCCCTTCTTCATGGCCAGGATGTACTTGGCCTGAACCGGGACAAAATCAAGCTTGCCCTTGTACGGCGGGTAGTAGAGGAGGGTTCGCGGAACCAGCGCGGCATCCGCCTCGTCGGCAAGCAGGGGCTCCAGCGCCTTGCGGCCACACTTGCTCGCGGAAACCATGTTGTTCTCCCAGCGTTCGACCAGCCCGGGGGAATACTTGGCGCTGACCGCCGCCATCAGCAATGCAGGCACCTTCGATTTCGGACGCATCGCCAGAGGGGAGTACGACACCCGAATCCCCGAACGCCCCAGATCGTCCAGCGTCTGAATATCCTTGGGATTGCCCAGGCGCACCGCAATGACCAATGGGTCCAAGGCGAAGAAAACCGGGCCCCTTCCCAACTTGCCCGCCTTCCGCAGCGCCAGCCAGCCCGGACCACCACGGCCAACGATCACATCGGGAGGAGACTCCGACTCCAACGACTTGTCCAGCAGATAGGTGACCGGCGCGGCCGTGTAGCGGACCACCACACCCTCCCGGCGCTCAAAGGCGCGGGCATACTCTTTCAGCGATTCGTAATTCCCGCCACAGGACCACACCACAAGCGCATTCCGATAGCGGAGCATTTTCACCACGCCATATCCCGCAAACAGCAGCGCGGGAATCAGCACGAGAGCAGCCTCGATTCGTCTCACATTCCTACGGGTCATAGCAATCTCCAGATCAAGAATGGCGGGATGAGGGGCGCGAGTGTGCGAGCGTCCTTCTCCATCCATTTGTTGGCTTCCGTTTTTCTCTTCTTTCTTTCGAAATCGGTATCGCTATCGGTATCGAAATCGATTCCCCTGTCTTTGCATCCCGATCCCGATCCCGATCCCGATCCCGATTTATTCATCTCCTGGCCAACAAGCACCTCTGCAATCCGCTCGGAAAACTACGGGTCAGAGCGCGGACTCCAGTCGAGCACAAGCTTCTTCCAACACGGAAGTTTCCTTTGCATAGCAGAAACGAACCAGCCCCGTGCTGCCGTCGGATGCAAAAAACGAGCTGCCCGGCACGCAGGCGACACCCGCCGTCTCGAGGATGTGCATCGCGGCGGCAACATCGTCGTCAAATCCGAGTCCGCTCACATCGGCCAGCACATAGTATGCACCCCTGGGCACGCATGGAGTCAGCCCAAAGGATGCAAGCTGCCCGCAGAAAAAGTCCCGCTTGTGTCGATACTCGTCAGCCAAACGAGTGTAGTATCCATCGTCGAGCGCAGCCATCCCCTTCGCCAACCCCACTTGCAGCGGCGTCGGCGCGCAAATGTACATCAGATCGTTCGCAATACCGATCCGGCGGCAAAATGCCTCGGGGCCCGCAGCGTAGCCAAGCCGCCAGCCAGTGATGGAGAAGGT
>JAGLDW010001441.1 GCA_023145395.1 Lentisphaeria bacterium
AATTCGTTGAACATGTGAAAAAGATGGCCAATAGGACGATAGAGATGCATGACATAGGCGATGAACGCAAACAGATCGCCCAGCGTCACCTCGGGCTCGGGCTGAAGCAGCAGATACGCGCCATATACAGTCACCAGAAGAGCGCCGAGAGCCGTGACAAGCTGGACGAGAGGAAATGCGAGGGACCAGAGCCGCACCCCCTCCATCTGGGCGTCGAAGAGCTTGCGGTTGTCCTGGTCGAACCTCGCGGATTCCAGTTCCTCCGTGTGAAATGCCTTGATGACCCGAATGCCGGAAAGGTTGTCCTGGATGCGGGCGTTGACACCACCCACGTGATCGCGGATCCGCCGATAGAGCGGTCGGATCCGCCGTCCGAAAAACAGCATGTGAACCACCATCAGCGGCACTGGAAAGAGAGCGCAGAGCGCAAGTTTCCAGTTCAACCAGAAGAGGATTCCGATCGTGACGACCAAATTGAGCACTTCCGTGAGCAGACGATCTCCCACGCCGGTGACCAGTCGCTCCATGGAGTTCACATCGCCCGAGACGCGGCTCATGGTGTCGCCCGTCTGGCGGGACTCGAAGAATCCGAGAGAAAGGCTCTGCAAGTGCGCATACACGTGCAGTCGAAGCCGCAGCACCATCTTCGCCCCAGCCCGTCGCATTACCCGGGTGTGGACACAGGAAAGCAAAGAGTTTAGAACGGCGATCACCAGAATCGCGATGGCCACCATTCCCAGCAGATGCAGCGAACGATCGTACTGTGCTTTGCTCCACCCGTCTTTGACGATGGGGGTCAGCACTTCGTCCACCAGGAAGCGTGTGATCAGGGGGCGGCATTGATTCATGCCCGAGGTGGCAAGCACACAGAACGCGCCCAGCATCATGGCGGGAACAAAGGGTCGGATGAAGGGCCAGAAGTGCTTCCGCAAGCGAGCGAAGTCCACTTTCAGCTTGGGCGCAGCGGGCTCGCCACCGCTACGGTGCCCACGAGATCCACCTCTCATGCCATACGGTCTCATGACTGCCCGGCCCGCGCTTTCCCGTCCGATTTCGCATGCGTCTCTTTCGGGCGGTGGCCTAGGAGCAGATTCCCAAGGCCATGGAAATCATCGATGATCAGATAGAGACAGGGCACAAGCATCAGCGTGATCAAGGTTGAGAAAAGGATTCCGAAGCCAAGAGAGATTGCCATCGGGATCATGAATCTCGCTTGTCGGGATGTCTCGAAGATCATCGGCGCGAGACCGAAAAAGGTGGTCAGTGTCGTCAGCAGAATCGGTCGGAAGCGACGAACGCCGGCGTTGCAGACCGCATCGTGCGAGTTCGCACCGCGTTTCCGTTCGCCGTTCGCGAAATCAATGAGCAGCAGCGAGTCGTTGACCACGACCCCCGACAACGCCACAATCCCCATCATGCTCATCAGGCTTAGCGGGTATCCCATGACAACGTGCGCGATCACCGCCCCGACAATGCCGAACGGAATGCACGTCATGATGATCAGTGGCTGGGTGTAGCTGCCAAAGGGAATTGCCAGCAATGCATACACGGCGAT
>JAGLDW010001442.1 GCA_023145395.1 Lentisphaeria bacterium
CCGGCCGTCTGGGTCCAGGTGTACCTGAGCGGATTGCCGTTCGGATCGGAGCTGCCGCTGCCGTCCAATTGGACGGTGTCGTCTTCGGTCAGTTCTTGATCGGGTCCGGCATTCGCCACCGGCGGATCGTTGGGGCTGCCGCAGGGTGCCACATTGCAAACCACGGTGTCGGCGTCTATCACAAGGTCGTCAATCCACCAGCCCTCGGCCTCAGTGCTGGAGTCACAACCCAGACGGAAGCGCAAGATGATGTCGGCCGGGCCGAATTGAGACAGATCGACCACCACCTCTTGCCAATTCGCGCTGCCCGACCAGGCGTCTCTTTCGCCCAGGGGATTGCTAGACCAATCGAAGATCGAATCATTGTAGCCGTTTTGGGTCATGTAAGGGCCCAGATCGGTGAACTGGTTGCCGCCGTCGACCGAGATCTCCAGCACCCCGCCGTCGTAGCCGTGTTCGAAATTGAATTTGTGCCAGAAAGTCAGTTGGGCGGTGTCGCCGATGTTCTGGCTCGGCGTGAACAAGGAGATGTCTTTTTCAGAGTCTATATCATTTGCAAACCAGCTGTGGGTGGGGGAATGACTGTCGCTGCTTGTGTAGCCCCAATCGTCGTAGCCCACATCGGCCTGGTGCGTCCAGCCGTTGGGCTCCGTGTCTTCCATGTCGTCGCTGTAGGTTCCATCTTCGATGTCGGCGTTGAGCAGTTCAGTGAAGCTCGACTCGTCGGGAAGAGGCAGTTCGGCGGCGCCCGCATAGAGCGTGAAGAGCACATCCGGTGCCGGGCAGACAATGCTGGTTGCGGCGGTTACGGTGAACACGGCCGTGGTCTGCCCGCCCGCGGGGATGCTGTCGATCGCGACCGGTCCGGAGACGGCGCAGTCCGGTGCCAAGAGGTTCAAAGACACCTGGCTTGCATCGCCGCTGCCCTGGTTGACGATGGTCAGCTCGAATTCGGTGGGCTCGGCCATGTCGGCGATTCCGTCGGTGTCGCAGCCCGAGAGGGCGTCATCGACCGTGTGGGCCTGGTAAACGAGCAGGGGCCTGAGTACGGTGACCCCGAAGCGGCTGATGCCTGAATAACCGTCCGATGTGCTCCAGTCCAAACGGAAGTTGATCCGGGCGCCGTCGGGCACGTCATCGGAAATATCGAACTCGGCATGGGTGGTGGAGCGCACGGTTTGATCCGGCACGGCATCTGGAAAGATCACTTCATCCAGGGTGAGCGTGGCAAGCCCTGGGCTTTCGCATACGAGAACTCCAGTTGCGCCGGTGGCGGGATCGCTTCCCACGTTGCGTACGCTGATGGGCATGACCACATGACTGCCCGGATTGGGCGGGATGGGCGTACTTCCGTCCGAGGTGATCTCATGATCGGCATGGGTCAGGTAGGGGCCATTGGCGCTGATGACCAAAATGCTGCCCTCGTGGCGTCTGAGGTTGTGGCCGGTCACCACGACTTGCAAGTCTCCCGGCGTGTCCGGTGGCGGGTTTAGCTGCAAGGTGACTTGACCGGCCGCATCGGTGCGACCCACTTGTCGGACCAGGCCACCGAAGACGCTGACCAGGGCACCCTCGACCGCGGTGCCTGCGTTGGTGACGGAAAAATCGATCTGGTCCAGGCCGATGGGCAACTCGCTGGGATGGACGACGGTCGCGTCGTAAGGGATGTCGGTGTAGAGATCGATGCTTGAGTCGCCGAGCAGGTTGTAGATCTCGAAGTAATACTCCATGTCCCCGACGGGGCCGTAGTGGAGCAGGGTTGCCAATAGCGCATTGCGCGTGATGCCGGCAAAATGAGTGATGCCGTCCAAAAACACGCCGTCCCACATGCGTTTTTCAAGGATGTCGTCTTCGTCCCAGTAGGTGCTGTTGGAACCGCCCCAGAAAAGAATGGCGCCATGGGCATGGGCCAGCCATTGCTCGCCCCAGCAATCACTGCCGTAATCGAAGCTGCCGGTGAGGCAGGCGTTGCTGATAACAAAAGGTGCCGCATCCGGAGGCGTGACACCGCTGAGATCGGCAAAAGCCGGGTCGGCCCATTCCGTTTCTCCGCCGTGACCGGAAAAGTTGATCACCAGTCTTCCGTCATGCATGGCTGCCTGAATGTCCGCCACATCGGCGTCTCCCCGGGCGCAGTACAGCTTGTCGCCGCCGGCCTGGGGATTGCTCGGGTGGGTGCCGGTGTAGCCGGCGGGTGCCGTGTAATTGTCGATGGCGTAGTCGTGGGTACCCTCGGAGATATGGGAGTTGTCACAGGATGCGGCGAAGGCGAACTTTCGCATCCAGTTCGTGTCGGTGGGGAAGTCGGCATAGACGTAAGCCAGGGCGCGATTGATATAGGTGTCCAACTCCGTGTCGTTGTTGACGCTGATGCGTGAAAGCATGAGATCCGGTGCCAGGATGTCCGAGGTATAGGAGCCCGGGTCGATGGAGGCATAGTAAAGGTCGGTGACATGACTTTCGCCGCCGCCGCTTCCGTTGTGAGTGGGGACGTCGTCCACATCGCCTACCAAAACGACGTAGCTCAGGGCCGGATCGGTCCAGCTTTGGTACTCGGCCT
>JAGLDW010001443.1 GCA_023145395.1 Lentisphaeria bacterium
CCAAATGGGTAGAATAGAAAGGGATGGAGGGCGAGCGACACGCCCCCTTTCTGTCGTTCCTCGTGTGCGTTTGTCCCCCTCAGTGTGGCGGCCGGTGTGACGACGGCCGCGGTCTCGAGGAGTCGTTCTCCTCGCTGGTGCTGCTGTCGTTGAGCGTGAAAATCGGCCCGTTGTACACCGCCGCCACCGGGCGGTGATAGGCGGCGTTGGGCACCGGGTGTTGATAGTCGGGCGAGAACGCGCTGAACATCCCCGGGAACGAGACGGCGCAGCGGTGCAGCTTCATCTGCATGTCGCAGACCGCTATTTCGCACAGTCTCATCCGTTTGTTCGCTCTTCTGGCGAACCATGACGCCATGATGCTGATTCCCACGGCGAGTGTTGCCCAAATGACTGGGAACCAAGTGCCGGAGTGCTCAGTTGACGTGAGCGGGGAGCGTGTTCCTACCTTGAAGCCACCGACCTTCGTAACTGCCCGTGCGTGGCGGCCTACCGCCTTCTCTGCCATCCCGATGGGGACCCTACTCATCTCCGAGATGAGTAGGTCCGTGTTCTGCTTCAAGGCGTGGAACGTCTCGATGTCGAGCCCGCCAGAGAGCTTGTGCGCCATCTCTGGCCAGGTGAAGGAGACAGTCCAGTCATCCGTGGAACGGGAGAAACCAGAGTCGACGCCGGCGAATGCGTGTGAATCCGTCTCTGCCAAGCAGCCCGGCTGGAGGGTGATGGTTGTCGTCCTCCCTGCGGAGAAAGTACGGCGCGTCTCGTTGCCGTGGTCGCGACAGCTAATGCGACCTTGGTGCGCGTCGTTGGTGGAAACCACGAACGTCCCGGGGGAAAGCTGGCGGACCGCGTTGATCCTGGCCGAGACGTGCATGTCGCATCTCCTCTTGGCCAGGTCGTACTCCTGGCTGTAGAGAGCCCAGATGCAGACCTCCGGGTCCTTGCCCGGCATTGTCCATGCATCGCCCTTTGGGGGCTTCCTGGCCACGTTGCCCCTGACGCATGCGTAGAAGTCGCCGATCTTGGTGCAGTCCTCGAGGTCGGCCCTGCTCAGGGCGCGAAACCTCTGGCCGTCTGCACTGACTGCGAGATAGTCGTAGTGACTGTCGATCTCGAGGTTGTACTCGGCGCTCATGGGGAGGGGAAGATTCTCTTTGCGGAAGATATTCATCTCCGATCCCTGGTGGACCATCGGGATGTGTAGTAGTAGCGAGAATCCAGTCGGTGTACTCACGAAGGAGGCGGGCAATTGCAACCACGCTGTGAAGAACGTTGCCAGGGGAGTCAAACCCTTGGGTTCTGCGAACTCCCTGATCGCCTCGCTGATCCTGTAGACGTCCATCGTGGAGAGTGCCGACTGCGATAATTTCCCCGAGAGGACCGCGGCTAGGGCTTCCTCCGCGATCTCGATCTCTCGACGAGCAAGGGAGTTGGCGGCGGAGTCC
>JAGLDW010001444.1 GCA_023145395.1 Lentisphaeria bacterium
ATCAGCGGATGACCCAGATCAGCATGGACTTGGCACTGGCTGAAGCGATCGCCATTCTCGGGGTCGCGCTTGTGCTGGGGGGAGTCGCGAAGGAGTACGAATGGCTCATCCTGCTGTCCCTCATCCTGTTGGGATTTGGCGGACTCTATCCGGGAAGGACAGCCTACCTTCCCGCCTTTGTCTGCTACGCCGTCTCCGCGGTTCTCGTTCTGTATCAGACACGCACATTCGTGCTAATGAGAACAGTCAAGAGAGGGGGCGTGCCCCCCGCCGTGCCCCTGCTCAAACAGAATTGGGGCTATCGAGCCATGCACTTGGCCGTGGTCGCGGCGCTGACCGTGCTCCTGCTCAGCAACCTGCCTATGCCCAGAGGGGAATCCCGCGGAATTGTACCCGTCTCCTTTCAGACCAAGCAAAAACTCGAGTTCCCGGAACTGTGGAAGCACTGGGTCAAACCCACGAAGTTCCTAACAGGCTCGGACGGCAAGAACCAACAGGAGGTGGATGCAGGCGAAAAGCCCATGGTCCTCAGCAAGAGAGCCTCGCGCCTAGTCCGGACTGACAAGGCGGAGAATATGGATGCGCGCGAGGGCAATGGCGGCAACGGCATCGGCACGGATCTGGTTTTTCGCGTGAAGTCCCCAGCCAAACTCTATTGGCTGGCACAGCTCTACGACGTCTACGACGGAGACAAATGGAAGTGCTCGAAGCATCTGCGTGAAGCGGGTAGCACACTTGATGGCTTCCATGCCCGCAACGAACGCGAAATCCGCCAGCAATTCTCCATCGAGAAGAATGTCTCTCCGCGACTCTACGGCGCCTACAAAGTCAAAGCGTTCAGCATGTCCGCCGATGGGAAAGAGGTTTTGGGTGACGGAGGAACAGCAGTTGTCGGCAGGCGTTTGCTGGTCGAAAACCATCTCGGTGGAGCGATGCTCAACGGAAAACTCCCCGAACCTCCATGGACCTACACGGCGGAATCCATGGTCCCCTGCATCGAGGCGGAAACCCCCTACGCGCCCTGGCAAAGCTCACGCCGAGCTGGATGGAACTACAGAAAACTGCCCAAGAAACACATCAGCGACCGTCTACGCAGACTGGCGGAAGACCTCACCGCAGACTGTGAAACAGCCATGGAAAAGGCCAATGTCCTACGCGATTTTCTGCGCAACAATTTCGAGTACACCCTTGAGCCGCCCCCCATCCCGAAAGACAAGGAGGTGGTCGATTGGTTTCTGTTTGAAACCAGAAAGGGATACTGCCACCATTTCGCCCAGGCACTGACCGTCCTAGCCCGCCTCTCGGGGCTCCACGCACGCCTCGCGACAGGCTATTCTCCGGGAAACTACAATCTCCTGTCGAACTGTTTCGAGGTGTATGAATACCATGCCCACGCATGGGTCCACATCTTCATCGAGCCCTACGGCTGGCTGACCTATGACGGCGTCCCCCCCGGCGAACTGAGGCTCGACACAACCCCCACGTTCTTCCACGGCCTCATGGATCCGTTCGGTGAGGAATGGGCCTCCCATCCGCCCGAACTCAGCCTTCCGCTCAAGAAACCAGAAACGGCGAAAAACGACACGAGCCAGTCG
>JAGLDW010001445.1 GCA_023145395.1 Lentisphaeria bacterium
CATCTTTCTCCAGGGATTCGGCGAGGGAATTGCTGCTCACTTCTTGAATAGACCGGGGTGGTCCGCTTTCACCTGCTTCACGTTTTCCGGGGTAAGTAGAAGATACCGCTTGTCGAAGGCCTTGTCGGGGTCTGCTGGAGGAGGCAGGTCTCTGTAGGTGGCTTTTGGGTTGTAGGTGACGACGGCGACGATGGTTCCATCGACAATGGACTGGTAACGCTCGTAGGCGGAGCCGTTGGAGATGGCAAATTTCACGCCCGATTTCCATATGACTGAGTCCTTCAGTCCGTTCTGCGGCAACCCGATTGTGGTGACGACGATGTCGTACTTTCCCTTGTATGGTGCTAGAACTTCATCCAGCACCTTCCCAGTGAACCAGTACTCCAAGGGGGGAAGCATCCGCTTGGACCAAGCGTTGCCCCGTGTTTTCACCGCGGAGGTCTTTATTGCACTCGCGGGGACCACAGGCTTGACAGTGGCGACAATGCTTGTGTTTTTGCCAAGCCCCTCCTTGAAGCCGTCGAGGGTGGGGTTGGGGCGCTTGCTCGCCGCAGTTCCGGGTTCGGTCAGAATGACAATTCGCGCGATGGCATGATGGGCGGCAAGATGCTTGCCGAGTTTCAGCCCTCCCATTCGTTGATAGTACCTCTCTGTTCGGACAGGGTATTGGTCGCCCCTCCCGCCCATGCCCGGAAGTTCTTCGCCAAGGGCGACAAGCGCAAGGAGAATAGCAGCCACAGCGCAGGAGACGACTCCCATGCCCATGGCGGTTGTCGCCATCGTTCTCTCCTTGGGGTGAAGCTCTACTGCGCGCCCACGACGGATCACCATGATGCCGCAAATGACAGCCGGAATACCTGTGAGAGGCCCTAGGCCGCCCAGCGCGAGAATGCCAAGCACAAGCGCCGCTATCGCCAAGCTACTCGGTGGCACAGGCATGTCGTCAGCTTGCGTCTGCTGGTCGTTCATTCTTCCTCCACGAGGTTCACGGTGGCGACGGATGTACCATCGGGGGAGATGAGTAGGCTGCGGATCTCGAACGGTGCGAGGGTGACCACGGTCTCGAAGCCCAGAGCGGGCAGGGAGATTGTGGCGGTCTTCTCCAGCCCCTCCGGCTCGAAGAGGCGCACAATCCAGCCGTCGCCGTCCTCTGCCTGCTTGCAGGCCGTGACCAGAACGCTGGGGTTATCGCAAAGCACTCCCGGTTGGGCTGGAACACCCGCGCCGCTGGGGAAGAAGGAGAGTGCGAAGGGGTGCTCGTTGAAGGCAAGCGCCTCGCGATCCACTGCGGATAGTCGGGAGTCTGCCGGACCGCCCTGGAAGCGAAACCGAAAGAGGCGTTCGCCTTGATCGATGCGGGGCAGAAAGCGGTCCTGGGGCACCACAGGACGGTCCTTGATCGGATGCCCGGAGTAGGCGGGCGACCGGAGGAGCGTCAGGCGCAGTTCGCCATCGCAGTAGTCGGAGGCGTAGCTTCCCGCGTTGAGGCAGGTGATTGCGTGCCCGTCGTTCTCCGCCACCGCGACCCATTTCTGGGCCACCATCTCGCGACCCTTGTCGGGGAGTTCCTCCCGACCATAGGCCACCTGGCCAAGAAAACGGCCCTCAAAGGCGAGTGGGACGGAGAGTTTCAGCATGCGGTTCTTCTCGCTCCAGAAGACGCGTGTCTCGACTTCGAAGGCACTGCCGGAGCGAGGCAGGATGTAGGATTGGCAGATCTGGGAGTCTTCGTATTCGAACACGGCCTCGATCACCACGCGGACGGCACCATCCTCGATCACGCGGACGGAGGGTAGGGGGGTGCTTGTGACGCCGCTGAAGCGCGCCCCGCGATCGGGTGCCATCAGCTCGAAGGCGCCGGCCACATCACGGTACGATTCAACACGCATGCCCCAGGGATCCTCGTCGTCGAGGATGACGAGCGGACGGAATGCGTTGGGGG
>JAGLDW010001446.1 GCA_023145395.1 Lentisphaeria bacterium
GCTGCCGCAGCTTGAACTGCTGCTTGAACAGGTGTTGACCGGTTGCGAGATCCGTGAACGCCAACTGCAACACCGCAACGGTCACGCCGTAGACCCTGGCCCGCAGCAACGTGTACTGGTAGGAGTAGAGGTGCTCGGGTCGTTCCGGGTCACTCAGGTAGCCCGTGATGTACCACCAACCCGAGACCTTGTCATGAGGCGGCCACTCAGCGTCGAAGTCGCCGTGGTCCGCCTCCCGATACGGAATCCTGTGGCTCTTGCTCACGATGCTCCTCAAGCTGAATACCGACTACGTCCTGAACCGATCCGGGTTCATCGAAAACTGTAGTGAGTACCGGGCTAGGTGGAGTCAACTCACATGACTCAGAATGGTCGCGTTTCGCCCAGGCTTGACATGAACAACTCGGACCGGCTCCAATGCGCGAGAAAGCCCCCGAGATATGCGGGGGTCCCAAGGGCTTTCTTCGTAGCGGGGGCGGGTTTCAAACCCACGACCTTCGGGTCATGAGAGCTGGCCGCCCCGGAGAGTTCTGAATGGCTTTGTCTTCAACGCATCGCGCTGGTTCCACTGTCCGAGGTGTGCTGCGAACCCCGGGCCGCTCGTTCGATTCGCACGAGCATCGCAGATGATGGAGTGACCTTGCCGCTCAGATAGGTGCTGAGCCGCGAGGCGCTGGTCCCAACGAGCCGGGCGAATTCGGCGTTGGTCAGTCCGCAACCATTGACGGCGTTCCGAATCCGCGCCACCACTTCAGCCCGATCTGCATGCTCGGCATCAGCACGGGCACGTTCGATCGCAAGGGCGAACAACGTGCTCACCCCACCGGGCTCACGATAGGAGAGGTACTGCTCCACGCGACGGGCCACCTTGCCCCACGGTGATCGGCGCAAGTCGGCGAAGATAGGCTGCCAGTCACCAACCAGCCCACGGTCGATCACGGTCACGAGAGCTTCGTATGGCCAGGTGCGGACATCATCCGCAGGCGATGCATCGACGTTGCGGAATGCAACCGGCATCAGACCGCTCCACCGAGTCGAAGCGCCAGCGACTGACAGACCTCGACGACATCG
>JAGLDW010001447.1 GCA_023145395.1 Lentisphaeria bacterium
AAATCTCGTCGATTAGGGCTCCAGGCTTCTGATCTTTCGCTTCACATCGACCTTTGTCTCGCCGAAATTGAGAAGTAGACCAACTTCTTTGCCTGTGGTGAGTAGGTAGTTCACCAACTGGACCTCATGAGCTTGAATGACCTGTCGCACGGATTTCAACTCGACAATCACAGTGTCGGCAACAACAATATCTGCGATGAAGTCTCCCACCACCTCGCCTTCGTAATGCACCTGGATCCGCTTTTGAGATTCGACCTGAATCCCTGCTTTGCGAAACTCGATCAGGAGGCACTTTTCGTACACCGACTCAAGAAAGCCAAAACCCATGGTGTTGTAGACCTGGTACGCACAGCCTATGATCGCCTCGGTCTGCATGATTCTAGCCTTCTCCGATGTGTGATGAAGTGATGGATCCTATCCCGTCCATCCTGTTATTCTGTCAACTTCCGCCATTCGTCGATCAGAGCGAGTGTGCTCTCCCATGGCATGATGCTGTGGGCCGAGACGCCGGGCGACAGGACCAGGCCGGTTTGACCGAAGACCTCGAATACATCCCGCACGGCCTGTCGGGTGGCCTCGGGCCCCTTCCAGAGGTGGTGTGTGCTGCTGGGGCCGATCCAAAGACTCTTGGTTGGTGTCAACGTGTCGCGCAACTGGCGCATGTCCAAGTCCTGGAAGGCGATGTCGATGCCGAACAACGCGTCGAAGGAGAGGCCTGCGAGATGATCGAGAATGGGCACGACGCCTGTGTGCACCGTGTAGTTCGTGAGCATGCCTGCCGAGCGCGCCGCATCGGCTTCACGCCGTAGCCGAGCACCTAGGAATTGCTCAAGCATGGCGGGGCTGTAGAAATCCGCAGTCTCGTAGAACCCGTTGCGCCAGACGATGTCTATACCCAGTTCGCCGACGAGTTCGATCGCGCGCAGGTTGATCTGATGCTCGTACTCGAGGTAGGCTTCCACAAGTTCCGGCTGGTCGAGCGTCATCATGCATAGCTCGCTGGCGCCGAAGAGATGCTGCGCTCCGGTGAGCCCCATGCCGATACGCGCGGCCGTGGCCAAATCATACTGTTTGGCGCGCGTTTTGGCGGCGGCGGCGTTGGCGCGCGCCACCTCGAGCATCTCGTCGGGGGTGCAGAGGTGTCGGACCTGTCTGAAGCAGGCCAGATCCGCTGCCGTCTGCAGCCACGGCTCCACATAGTGCCCAATGTTGAAATCACTGTAGAAGGGAATGTCCTGGCCATGGGGCCAAAGCTCGTTGTGCCGGACCGCCGCGTGCAGCTCGCCGGCGGGTGTGGTGTAGGTCTTGTGAAGGATGCCGCCCTCCAGCCAGACCTTCGATTCAATGCCAGGTACTGGTCGGCAGAGATTCACACCCATGTTCACCACTTGGTCAAGTCCCAGTTCCTCGACCTGGTAGCGGAGTTTCTCGTCACCCGGCGTGTCGGATTGCCACGGGAATTGCCACGCATGCCCCTGGCGCTGCACGGGGGAGAGCTCGTTGAAACTGATGGAGCAGGGAACGTGATCGACGGGCTGTCGCATCATTGCGGCGCGTATGCGTTCTCTCGACGTCATTGCTGCCATGCTCTGTTCTCCCGGTCTTTCGTGCTATCGGCCCTTGGATGGTCTTTATATTATATTCGATTGTATGGTATTCGAGACTCACGATATTATGATTACGTGTACTATCTTCTGATTGACAACCCAGTGTTTGTCACTGATTCTCGATGAAAGGGACCACATGCTCGCCCCTGAACCAGCTTTGTGGACAGACGACTTTCTGCGGGGCATCCGGCCGGAAGTCTTTGCCACCGGACTTCACAAAGCGGAACCCCACTGGGTCAGCACACCGCGAGGCCAGGTGCAGAAGGACTATGATATCTGGTATGTGGCCGTGGGGGGCGGGGAGGTGCGTGTCAACGGTGAATGGCATGCGTTTCAGGCAGGGGATCTCATCACGATCAAGCCGGGAGACGTCTATCAGCGAGAGCGTGCGGACCCAGCGGATCCCTTCCAAGTCTACTTCACCCATCTTTTGCCCTTCGGTCGGGAAAACTCCAGCCTTGACGAGGCGCTCGCACAGGTCTGGCCACTGAAAATCTCCATGCTGCACCAACCGGAACTCGCAGTGCTTTTCGAGCGCCTCTTCGAGGCCTACACCACGCGTCGCTCGGCGCAGTCTCTAGCGGTGAGAGGACTGGCTCTGCTGCTCCTGGACATGATTTTCGATGAATTGCGGGGTGCTCCGGTCGAATCTCCGCCCCGGGCCTGGCAGTGCCTGCTGCAGACGCGAGAGTTCATGGAGGCGCACTACGCCCGCGACCTGAGTCTTGCGGAGATCGCACGGCACAGCGGTATCAGTGCCAGCCATCTGTCCGCTCTCTTCAAGTGCCATGTGGGCTGCCCTCCGGTCGAGTATCTGCTCCGAGTGCGGCTGCGCGAGGCAAAACTTCTGCTGGCTCAGGGGGAACGCGTCAAAGAGGTGGCACACGCGACAGGATTCCGCTCGCAGCAGTACTTCAGCCGTGCGTTCAAGAAGAAAACAGGCATGCCTCCAACCCAGTTCGCCGCCATGCACGCCCGCACCCCCGGATCCAAGATCTGATGCCAAACTAGAGGAGACCGGAAATGAGCGAGAACAAGAAAAAAACCATTCTGTCAGTCCGTGAAAGATGGGGTCCGAAGCCCTTGCACGAACGGACATCGCCATCTCTCGAAGCCAATTCTAGTAGGCTTGAGCGAATCGACAGGATCCACTGCCTGGGTTACATGAATTGGATCAGCACATCCTGGGCGATGATGTTCATAAAGCAGGGCATTGTTCCCGCCAAAGACGCCTCCGAGGTGGCCAGGGTGGTGCTGGAATTGTGGGAGTATCCCGGGAAACCCGAGGAGTTGGCCGCAGCGCACACCTACGGGATCGACTGCTACTTCAACAGAGTGCTGGGCGATGAAGTGGGCGGCAGGTTGATGATGGCGCGAACGCAGCCTTCATCACGGCAGATGCTTCAGGTGCGGCACCAGTTGATGAAGCAGATTTGTCGGATCCACGACCTCCAGGAGGCGATACTCAACCTCGCCGAACAACATGCCGACACCATTATGCCGGGCTATACCCATTTCCGCCACGCTCAGCCGACAACGTTCGGGCATTATCTTCTTTCCGTGTCCGACGCCATCGGACGCAGCACGAAGACTCTCGAAGACGGGTATCACCTGATGAGCCTCAATGAAATGGGGTGCGGTGCTCTGGCCGGCACCAGCTGGCCCATCGATCGTGATCTGGTCAGCAGCTACATGGGCATGGAGGGGCTGATCGAGAACACCAATGATGCAGTGTGCTACACAGATGGGTATCTCGTCATTGTCAGCGGCCTGGTCAATGTTACCAACGTTACCAGCCGCATTGCGCTGGATTTGAGCTATTGGTCAGGGGTGGAATATGGTTTTCTGGATATCGGGGGGCGACGCGGGACCAGCTTTATGATGCCCCAGAAGGAGGGCAATCCCAACAGCATGGAGTTCGTGCGCACGCGTGCAGGCCAGATGCTGGGGCACCTTAGTGGCGTGGCTGCGGCGGGGCTGCGAGCGCCGCATGGCGATGTCTTCGAAATGCTCTACATCGATGAACCGACACTGGCTGCTTTGAAAACAGCGGAAAAGTGCACGACGGAACTCACCAACGAAATGCGCGGCATCACGGTGCACAAGGAGAGGATGCTGGACCTCATCCGCGAGTCCTACATCTCTGCCACCGAGTTGGCCAACCAACTGGTCCGTGACTGTGAAATCGGCTACCGGACCGCTCACGATATTGTCAATGATTTCGTGCTCACTTCACAGGAGCGGAAAATTCCCGCGACGGAAGCCAGTCTGGAACTGTTCGACGAGGCGGCTCAGAAGGCGCTGGGGAGGAAGCTAGGGATAAGCGAGGCACGACTTCGTGAACTGCTTGATCCAGCGTATTTCATCAAAGTCACCAATAGTCGGGGTGGCATAGCTCCCGAGGAGGTGGCGCGCATGATCGCCGACCGACGGCAACAACTCGCCGAGGCGCGGGATCGCCACCTGAAGCGCATTGAATCCCTGGAGAATGCACAGAAGAGGATGGTGGCTGATTTGCAGGGCGCAATGGCGTTGGTGTAGGAGAAGGACTATGCGCACCAGACAGACACTCAGGACAGCCATCATCGGGGCGGGTCGCATGGCATCGACCATTGACGACGAGATCAGGTCCATGGACACGTGGCCTTCGCTCAAGGATCAACTTCCGTATAGTCACGCTCCCTGCTACCAGAGCTGTTCAGACTACCAGATGGTCGCTGCCTGCGATCTGGACGAGACCACGTGCAAGACATTCTGCGAACGATGGGACGTGCCGCGGCATTATCTCGACTACCGCGAGATGATCGAGAAAGAGCGGCCGGATGTAGTGTCGATCAGCACGCCGGCCGACTCGCACGCGGAGTTGGCCATCTTTGCCATGGAGCATGGGGTGCGCGGGGTCTACTGCGAGAAAGCGATGTGTTGTTCGCTCGCCGAAGCGGACGCCATTGTGGATTGCGTGGCCCGACACGATGTGAAGTTCATGCTGGGTGCACAGCGTCGGCATCATCCCAACTTCAGGCGGGCCCGCCAGATCATTGAATCCGGTCGCCTCGGTCAGTTGGTCAGTGTCGGTTCCTGGTTCTCAAGTTCCCTGCTGCATTCGCTCAGCCACTGCGTTGACAGCACCTTGTACCTGGCTGGCGATGCGGAGCCGGTTTCCGTGTCCGGTCAGCTCGCTGCGGTCGGGTCGCCCGACGAGATCGAGGACCGACGCATCACCAGGGCGTTTGGCTACGATTCGGCCAGCCGGTGCTGGAACGGCGACCCAGGCTGTCTGACCTATACGGCCCAGCTGGCCAATGATGTTCTGCTGTTTCATTTGCCGGGTGTCATGGACGTGCGGTTCGAAGCCGTGTGCACAAATGGCTACCTGCGTATTGTGGACAACAATGATCGTCTCGTCGTGTACGAGCGACGGGATAAGACCTATAGCTTCGACCGAACTGAGGAGCCGTTTGCACCGGCCAGCCCGAATCTAGCGCTTGTCGAGGATCTGGCGCGCTGCATCCGCACGGGCGCCACGCCCCTGGCCAACGAAATCGTGGCCCGGTACGGTATGGAGATTCTGATGGGTACGGCGCAATCCCATCTGAAGAGCGGCAGCACGCTGGCGATTCCGCTGAAAAACCGGGCAATGCATATTCCGTCGCATTAGTTTGTGGGAGATCAGATCGTGTGAATTGCCAACCTGTCACGCTGACCGCTGACCGCTGACCGATCACCCGACTTTACCGGGGCGGATCTAGTTTTTCCGGGAGTGCTATGCCATGAGGAATGATCATCTCCTTCTACTCGGACTGAATGCGCTGGGTAGAGCGCATGAGGGGAACTATTTTGTGGATGGCCACTGTGGCGCCGGCATGGTGGCTGCTCGCCTGTTCCGCGACAACAATCATCTTGACGAACGCGCGTGCTCGCGGATCGAGGAGATGATCGAGATCAATTGGGGGTCAACCCCACTGTGTGCTTCGTTCCCGGACGATGTTCCCCGGCCGGAGCGCATCAACGAGATTGGAGTCGCTCTCGTCGAGGGTGCGGAGACGCTGCGGCAGGTCGGGCACAATGCAATTTTCGCGATGCTCGCAATCAAGGCCTTCCGGATGATGCCTGAAGCAGCCACATCCGCGCGGATCGACGGCGTGTGCGCCATGATCCGCTCGTTCACTCCGTGGCACGACGTCGATCCGGACCCAGCAGTCGATCCTCCGGCATTCGAGGACACGGCCGCCGCGTCTGCATATGTCCTGGATGAAACCTGCGGCGCCATTGATCGCTTTGTTGGCTTTGGCCAAGGCTACGCGGGTCACATGCTGACCTTTGGCCACTCCCTCGTCGAGTTGGCGGCAATGGGGGATGTCGCCCTGGCGGAAAGCTGTCGTTGCGCATTCCGCAAATATGTCACTCTCACGCGCCTTGGTCCGGAAACGGCTGCCAAGCCCCGGCCTGACCACGCCCCGAGCGATCTGCGTCCTCTGGATGCAGCCTACTGGGAAGCGCGAGGAGACACCGCTGTGGGCATTGGCCATGCCTTCAAGTACCCCTACAGTTGCTACGAGTTGCTCCGATACGCCGACAATCCCGCTCTGGCGGCGATCTGGGACAAGAAGGCGTATCACGTTTTTTGATGTGATGTGTCCGCACTCGCGGGCATCGGAACTCACACGCTTGAGGCGGAAACCGGGTTGTAGAGTGCAAGAACGATGTCAGGTGCCGCTGGATCAAACTTGGTTGCGGGCCAAGGCTGCTTTGCATTTTCAGTCGGCCAACACTACTCTTTCACCCATGAGATAGTGGCTATTTTCTATCACCTGGAAGGGAGATGAACATGACGCAGCCGAGGATTTCGAGAGAAGAGTTTCTGTCGCGTATCGAAGCTATCCAAGAGGCACTTGGACGCCGCAAGCTGGACGGGCTCCTGGTATATGGCGATGAGTATCGCAAAGAAAGCTTGCGATATGTGTGCGATTTCTGGCCGATTTTTGAGCGGGGGGCGTGTTTCATACCTCGCACGGGCACTCCGATCTTGGCGGGTGCCCCGGAAGGGCAACTCTACGCCCAGTCCATGTGCGTGTGGGACGACGTGCGTAACATCAAGGAATTTGCTTGTGTCAGCGTGCCAGAGGAGATTGACTATCCCCTGGCTGAGTTCTCGTCGTTGAGCGAGATTCTTGGCGAGACTCTCGGCGGCGGATGCCGCCTGGGCATCGTCGGCATGTTCGACATTCCTTTCCCCATTATGGAACGCATTCGCGATGCGGGTGAGGGCGTGGAGATCGTGGACGCGGCCGATGTTCTGAACCGTTTGCGTTTGCTGAAGAGCCCGGACGAGATCGCCTGCCTGCGGCGGGCTGGGGAACTGGCATGCATCGGCTACGAGAAACTCATGGAGAACTGCAGACCGGGCAATACCGAGCGGCAGGCCGCCGGGGCGGGCGAAGGCGCGGCGCGTATGGCAGGCGCCGAGGATATCAACTTCACCGTATTTGGCTCCGGTCCGCGCGCCGCCACCATTATCGGCCGACCTGTCGAGCGCGTCATGGCAGACGGCGATATGGTCATGGCAGCTCTGGCAGTCCAGTACGAGGGGTACGTCGCCACCGTGGAATACCCCTTCGTCATCGGCCGCGCCAGCGACGGCCAGAAGCGGTTCCTCAACGCGCTCTTCGAGGCGGCCAATGTTCAGCAGCGCTACCTCAAGTCCGGTGTTGTTTCGGGCGAAATGGTGCGGGCTGTCAAGTCCGTGTTCAAAAAACATGGGCTGGAGGAATATGATGTCTACCCGCCCATGCACGGCATCGGGCTGGCTGAGGCGGAATCGCCATACCCCGACACAGACAGCGACTACCCGCTGGAGACCGGCATGTGCGTCAACTCCGATATCAGCCTGTTCGGCCATCCGGACGGCTCCAACCGAATCGAGGAAGGATTCGTCATCACCGAAACAGGAGCGGAATCGCTCACCCCCGCCATCCGTGAACTGGTGGCGAGTGGGGTGTGAGAATCACGGGTTTGACCGGGCAGACGAACATGGCGTACTACGGCTGTATGGGCTACTGCGAAAACGACCAGTGACGGAGA
>JAGLDW010001448.1 GCA_023145395.1 Lentisphaeria bacterium
GAGGTGTAGCCATCGTCGAAGCTGCCCAGGTCGGGCACCACACCAGTCGTGGCGATGCTCTCCTTGACTAGCGGCACAAGCATGCTTGAATCGCTTGCGTTGCCCTCCGGCGTGAGCAGGGCAGTGATGAGTCCGTTGCGGCTGCGGGCCAACTGCGGCTTGTAGCCGATCACCGGATCGCGGTCGCCCTTGAGGATGTACGCCGCCGCCCGGTCGGAGAGGCTGAGAATGCGCTTCGAGCCTTTGATCGGCTTGCCGTCGAGAACGCGAGCGACGCATTGCTCGTGAATCGCGCACAGATCGCAGACGTCGTTCAGCATCACCTGCCATTTTCTGCCCAGCCGTGCCATGAGCAACGGTGGAAGATCCTGCTCCGCGATTCCATCAAAAAGCTCCAGTGCCTGCTCGCCGAGATGCTCGGCGGCTTGTTCGGCCTTCTTCAGAAACTTTTTGTAGAGCCTCTTCCTGGAGCGTTTGTTTTTCGCCATGTTGATCTCGAAGTCCAGCTTCTTGAGCTCCCTGAGCCATTTTTCCTTTTGGGGCGCGCGAAAGTTCGGCAGACCGAACTGCTCCAGCTTGGAGCCTTCGCGGGAAAGCCGCTCCAGCAGCCTGAGCATCAGCCCCGAATCAGTGGGCCAGCAAGTGTTGGCCGCACACGATGTGCTGTCGCCGCACAGTTCCTGGAAGTCGTCCAGCTTCTCGTCGAGGACGAGCTGCATCTGGCAGTGGAGAATGTGCCGTCTCGTCTCCGCGCCCATCGCGTTGACGTTGTCGCCGATGGTCCGCAGCCCAGGCATTTCAATGCCCTTCTCCTCCAGAAACCGGTACACGCTCAGCGAGTCCAGCAGCCGCTCGGTCGCCGTGCCGGAGTAGACCGAGCAGAAGTAGTGCGAGATGGAGAAGAACACCAGCACAGTCTCCGGATCCATCCGAGAACGCCCGACCTGCAGCTCCTCGGCGACTGCCTGCGCCGATCCCGTCCCCTCCAGTCCGGGAAGGTATTCGGTATGCGCGCGAACCCACTCGCGCTCCTCGATCCGCAGCTGCTTTTTCTCCAGCGCCAGCTGGTCCTGATCCTCCGCGATCATGCGTAGTATTTCGGGATGTCGTGAGGCTAGTTCCTGGCTCTCGTCGATGATTTCGGACAGCATCACGTCCGAAACTGGCAGAAACAGGTTGCC
>JAGLDW010001449.1 GCA_023145395.1 Lentisphaeria bacterium
CTTGTCGGACTTGTCGGATGGCGGCGCGTAATCCGATCCCGATCAATCCCTCCGAGCCAACGACATGGTCACCTGCGGTGTGACCCAAAGCGCAGCGGCGGGGCACACCGTCAGGTGGACCAACTAGCTAGACCCCGCGCGAAAAGGTTCTTGTGCCAATATAAACATGCTAAAATAACACTGCCTTAACTTGTAAAATAGCCATAACGTGCTATCCTTGAGTTTGTTATGAAAATGATAAACAAGGAGAGTCACGCTATGGCCGAGAGTAAAATAGAGTCCCATGTCATCCAAGGCAACCTATTTCTGCCAGTTTCGGACGTAATGCTGTCGGAAGTCATCGACGAGACCCGGGAACTCGCTTTGCAGCACCCCGAGATCCTGCGCATGATCTCGGCGGATCTGGACCGGCTGGCACTTGAGAAAAAGCAACTGCGGATCGAGACGCGCGAGTGGGTTCACGCGCGCACCGAATATCTTCCGGGGCTGGAGGGCTCTGGCCCAGCGCAAGCCGTCGCTGCGGATCTCCAGGCGGGGCGTCCGCGTATGGACCCGGAGACTGTGCTGGTGTTCTTCTCCATCTCGCACTACTTCTGCTCGGTCTACTCCGGCACGGCGACCGAGCGGCTGCTGGACTCGCTGAGCGTGTACCGGTTTCTGGAGGGGAAGGGCATTGAAATGCCCGGGCTGCGGACCATCGGCGACAACGTCAACGCGATGGGCGCGGAGACGAGACGGCACATTCTCCACTGCCAGATGCAGCTCGTCCTCGACGAGAAGCTGGATGACTTCCAGGAACTGTGCGGCGACAGCACGTCGTGTGCGGCCAACACTTGCTGGCCCACTGATTCGGGGCTGATGCTCAGGCTGCTGGAGCGGCTTTCCCGCGAAGGCTCCAAGCTGGAGCAGTTCGGTCTGCCGAACTTTCGCACGCCCAAAAAGGAAAAATGGCTCAGGGAGCTCAAGAAGCTGGACTTCGAGATCAACATGGCGAAGAACAAACGCTCCAGGAAGAGGCTCTACAAAAAGTTTCTGAAGAAGGCCGAACAAGCCGCCGAGCATTTCGGCGAGCAGACTCTGGAGCTTTTCGATGGAATCGCGGAGCAGGATCTTCCACCGTTGCTCATGGCACGGCTGGGTAGAAAATGGCAGGTGATGCTGAACGATGTCTGCGATCTGTGCGCGATTCACGAGCAATGCGTCGCTCGCGTTCTCGATGGCGAGAAGATCAAGGGCTCGAAGCGCATTTTCAGTCTCTCCGACCGGGCGGCGGCGTACATTCTCAAGGGCGACCGCGATCCGGTGGTTGGCTACAAGCCGCAGTTGGCCCGCAGCCGCAACGGACTCATCACCGCCCTGCTCACGCCGGAGGGCAACGCGAGCGATTCAAGCATGCTTGTGCCGCTAGTCAAGGAGAGCATCGCCACGACTGGTGTGGTGCCCGACCTGGGCAGCTTCGACGATGGCTACACCTCGCAGGTCAATCTCAAAGAGCTCAAGGGACTCGGACTCAAGGACGTCAGTTTCAGCGGCTCGAAGGGCAAGAAGCTTCTGGCGGACGAATGGGAGTCCGATATTCTGAAGGAGGCGCGCAGAAATCGCTCCGCCGTCGAGTCACTGATGTTCTGCATCAAGCACGTGCACGAGTTCGGCCAGCTGCGCCGACGCGGCATCGAAGCGATCCGCGACGAGCTCATGGGCAAAGCGCTTGTCTACAACTTCTGCCGCA
>JAGLDW010000145.1 GCA_023145395.1 Lentisphaeria bacterium
GCTCACGGGCCGTTCGCCCTCCAGGCTTTGCGGTGGTGCGTGCCTGCCGCCTCAGCGGCGGCCACCGTTTCCAGGCACGGAGAGCCGGACGTTTCGTCCGGCGCGTGTCTGGAAACAGTAAAGTGGGGTCCGGGGAGTCTTGACTCCCCGGCGGGGGTCACGGGGGCAGCGCCCACCGTGGCGGTTTGCGCAGTTCGCAGTGTTCGCGGTTCTGGCGGGGTCAGGGCGTCTTCTTGGTCCATTCCCACTGGGTGGGGAGATAGACGCTGTCGGCCTCGCGCACGTCGTAGTAGAGAAGCGTATCGTCGCGCCGGAAACCTTGAGTCGATTCGACTGCGATCTGCATCGGTTTTCCGTAGCGCAGCTCCTTGATGACCGTCCGCGCGCCCTTTCCATTGGTCACGAGTTTGCCGTCGAAGAAACGGGTTGTGACACCGCCCACCACACTGCGTCCGTAGTCGTGTGGCACGTCGGACAGGAGCGTTCCGTTCTGGGTGATGTCATGGACATGACCGCGCCCCAGGAGCATGGATTGTTCTCCGAATCCGACGCGCGTGCCACCATCGGGCAGTGTCGTCACCGTCTCAATCCGGTAGGTCGTCGATCTCGAGTAGGCGGGATTCTCGATGTACAGGCGTTTGCCCACTGCCTTGCCGAATAGCTCGACATCGAGATCCACTGCGTTGTTCTCGTAGTCGGTCGCCCTGATCCGTCCCCGTGTCCTGCCCTGGGCCGGCCCGTGGGAGACACCGTTTAGCGTCACATCCCAGGCACCGTGGGTGGCGAGTGCATCCAGCGTTCCGTTGCGAAAGGCGGCGAAGACCAAGGCACCGCGCCAGCGCAGCGTGCCTGCAGGCAGTTTCACCGTGTGCAGTTCCTCGCCCTCCAGCGCTGCGCTGAGCAGATACTCATCCCGTCCGTCGCGCTGGATGTGCACGGCGACCGGCGTCAGATCCTCGTCTCCACCACTCACGGGGATTCGTTCCGCGAGAGACACCACGGGTGCGGACTCCGCAGACGGTGCCTTTGATGCGCCCTGGGGCAGCAGCGCGAGTCCCGCGACACCTGCGTAGTAGCGCTCGCCCTCGGCCAGTTCAAAACGGAAGCGATGCGGTCCCAGCGCGAGTGTCTTGTCCCCGAAGACGAAGCGTACCGGTCCATGGATTGTCTCTCCACCTGCGTCGAACGTGCCGCCGAGGGGTGTGCCATCCACGAGGAGTCGCACCTTTCCGTAGGAGGGCGAGCGCAGCAGATCAGCGGCGATAGTGTATGCACCGCCCTTTGACACCATGATTTCAAATGTTACGTGGTCGCCGGGTTTCGTGCCCCCCAGGAAGACGATGTCATAGTTGCCGAT
>JAGLDW010001450.1 GCA_023145395.1 Lentisphaeria bacterium
GCCGAAACCGGCTTCGAGCGCGATGTCCGCCACACTTTTGTCGCTGGTCGAAAGCAAGTGCCGACTGCACCGCACGCGTTGCTCGGAAAGCCAACGCCAGGGGGGCACGCCCTTGACGGCGCGAAACAACGCCGTGAGTTGAGTAGCGCCGTAACCGCTGTGTCTTGACAGTTCGTCCAACGTCCACGGTTTGCCCGGCTCGTTTTCCACCTTGGTGCACAAGTCCAAGACCACCTGGCGTCCAGCCGCAGGCACGCTGACGCGCTCGCCTCCCTGCGTCCGTGCGGCCGCCCGCGCCAGATTAATAAGAAGCTCGGCCAGCAGCGTGACACACATCGATCGCTTTGTGGTCCCGCGCCGCACACATTCCTCCGACAGATTCTCCAAGATGCGCTCCAGACTCCCCCTCTGCATATCGGGAACGGTGAACCGTCTGGGCAGCCTCACGCCCTCAATCTGGAGTCCCAGCACAGGGTCGCCTCTCGGTTCCCCAGGTATTTCCCGCAAGAGCGACTCATTGAACATCAGAACCCAGCGCTGTCCCATGGTCAAACCCGAACTGTGCCCGTCATCCGGCCCGATGACGAGTACGTCGCCGACCACCAGGTTGATTTGCCTGTCAGACACGCGCCAGCGCGCTTCACCGGCCACGACAATGCATATTTCCCAGTCGCGCTCAGCGTGGCGATGGAAAGGACACGGCACTGGTGGGGTTTTGCTGGTGCGTGCGACGATCGGAACCGCCGCGTCCGGATACGCAACCGCGTTGACCTCAATTTGGCTGCTCATGTGCTTTGCTCCTCACAAAATTGATGTTACTGAAACTAGCACGTGAGAAGCGGGAGTGTGTCGCAGATAGCGCACTTTCTGTCGCAGATAAAACACTCTGCGGTCTACCACGATCCGACTCTCTGGAATTATTCATAGGTGACTGTGTTCAGCACCTGTAGCGGGGCCACGGGTGGAAGTCCACGACGGCTCAACTGTCGCAGTTTCACCATAGAACTATATATCAGTTCCACATAGTCCAATGTGTGAAGAATTCTGGAGTTCGGCTTCTTCCCGTGCGTTCCCGTGGTTGTATCTTCTTGGATTTGCGGGGTTCGCGGTTCGCCGTCCAGAGGCTGTCTTCCACATTCGGGGCATTTCACTGATCGCAGACGCTTTGCGTTACTCTCAGTGCCGATTCTGTCAGAATCTCACCACGCTCCTCAGTAGGGCAGCTCCGCATGGGAGTAGTTCACGTGTGGCTCAGCCAGGAAATCGGGGTCGAAATGGGTGGCGCGAGCGGGATCCACCCGCTGCGGCACGACCAGCAGAG
>JAGLDW010001451.1 GCA_023145395.1 Lentisphaeria bacterium
TTCGGCAAGTACGCCTGCCACGAGCTTGCGTTCTTCGTCCATCAGAAGGATCCCGCCTTTTTTGCCGATGTGGTTAAACCCTATCTCGCGAACAAGAGGGACAAGACATTCCTCGACCACTGGCTGCTGGACGCTGATCTCACACCCTACTTGACCCCGTGGGCGTACGGAAGGCTGAACATCTTCGAGCAAGTTCTTCTGGCCAGGCGTCTCCCTGCGGAGTCCGCAGCCACGAAGAGACATGTCCAGGATCTCCATGACTTGATCCCCCCGGACGCGGCGCGTTTCGACCACTTGTTCAAGACGGCTCTCGGGGGCAGCGCGCTCGAGGCGGAGGGCGAGCTGGCGGAGATGGATGATGTACTGGACGAGGAACTTGCGGCGGCGCCGGCAAAGAACGAGCGCGCACGCAAATCCATTGCAGCCAAACCCGGAGCAGCGGCACCGCCGCGGCCGCAGGTCATCATGGCATCGGGCAAGGACGCGAAACGGGGCATGGCCAAGAAGTCCAAGAAGTTCATGATCGAGGTCGAGAAAGAGGTCATGGAAGATGCCTTACTGAGCGTGGCTGGTGATAGCGACAAGAATGCCGAAAGCAAGCGCGACATGAAGCGGCGCGCCAAGATGCGCCAGTTCTTCCGCTCGCCCGACACAACCGAGGAATGGGCGGAGACGAACTACTATCATGTGCCCATCGAGAAGCATCTTGCGGCGTTGGTCACCGTGAATGCCTTCTGGCGCGATTTCGCAGCGCACACTGGCGAGGGTCCGTTTCTATCCGCGAATGTCGCCGAGGCGAGCCGGAGCCTGACCGAAGTGCTGCTTGCCCTTGGCGCGCTGGCTCTACCATTCGAGGCGAAGCCTGCAGCACCCGTCTTCGATGGCCCGAGCATGACGATCAAGCCACAGTCGCCACTGCTTGTGTTCCACCGCCAGACGCGCCCCAGCAAGCTGGATGCGGAGGGCACGAAGATTCTGATCGGCCAGAACTTCTTCGACATTGCCGACCGGTACCGCCACGACGGCAACCGTCGTCTGGACAAGTTTGTCACGGCGGAGTTCCTGGCTGGCCGCGTCTACGGGTGCCAGATTGTGGTCACCAACCCGACATCGACTCCCCGCGAGATCGACGTGTTGCTGCAGATTCCCCGCGGGGCGATGCCAGTGGCGAACGGGTTCTACACGCGCGGCGTTCATCTGGCGCTGGGGAGCTACTCCACCGAGACGTACGAGTATCGCTTCTACTTTCCACAGGCGGGGTCGTTTCCGCAGTTCCCCGCCCATGTCGGCGAACGGGGTGTTCTGGTCGCCAGCGCCGCGCCTTTCCCCTTCAACGTGGTCGGGATGCTGACGAAGATCGATCGCGAGGCTTGGGAGTATGTGTCCCAGTACTCCTCGGTGTACGAGGTGATCGAGTTTCTGCAGAAGCACAACATCGACCGGCTGAATCTGGATCTGATCGCCTTCCGGATGAAGGAGCGCGCATTTTTCGGACGGGTGCTGGGGTTGCTGCGGACACGCCGCGTCTACTCCCCGACTCTGTGGAGCTACGGTGTGATGCACAACGACGCGCAGGCACTGCGCGAATTTCTGCCGCACACGCCCTTTGCGGATCAATGCGGAATGGCGCTGGCCAGTCCTCTGCTGACGCTGGATCCCGTCGCCCGTCACAGATGGCAGTTGAAGGAGTACTGGCCGCTGATCAACGCGCGGGCCCATCGTCTCGGTGGCAAGCGAACGATTATGAACCGCCAGTTCCTGGCTCAGTACCAGTCCTTCCTCCGCTGGTTGGCGCACAAGCCCGCGCTCGGAAACGAGGACCGGCTCGCGCTGGTGGTCTACCTGCTTCTTCAGGATCGGGTGGAGGAGGCGCTTGCGGAGTTCGCGGATATCAAACGGGGCAAACAGGATGCGCGTCTCCAGTATGACTACCTCAAGGCGTATCTCGCGTTCTGCCAGAGCGATCCGAAGACCGCACGGAAAGTAGCCAAACCCCACCGAGAGCACCCCGTGCCACGCTGGCGCAACCTGTTTGGTGACATTCTCGCGCAATGCGACGAGATCCAGGGCGCGGCCGCCACTGTCGCCGCGGATCCAGAAGACCGGGAACGAAGACAGAATGCGCTGGCCGACACCGAGCCGACATTCGATTTCGAGATCGAGGAGCGCGAGATCCGGATGACCTGCCGCAATCTCGAAGCGCTTACGGTCAACTACTACCGGATGGATCTGGAGTTGCTGTTCTCCCGTACGCCCTTCGTGCGGGATGTGTCGGGCCAGTTTGCCATTATCCAACCCAATCGGAGTGACGAACTCAAGCTGAAGAAGTCTGCCACTCGCCAGGAGATTCCGCTGCCGAAGGAGTTTCGCCAAGCCAACACCATGGTGGAGATCACCGCGGCGGGACGCGCGGTCAGCCGCGCGTACTATCCCCACGCGATGGATGTCCAGTTGGTGGAAACCTACGGACGCCTGCGCATTGCCGGAAAGGACGGGGGGAAGCCCATCCCCGCAGCCTACGTGAAGGTGTACACCCGGCGGAAGGACGGCACGGTCAAGTTCTACAAGGATGGCTACACGGATCTGCGGGGACGCTTCGACTATGCCAGCCTGAGCACCAGCGATTTGGATCATGTCGAACGCTTTTCCATCCTGATCCTGAGCAGGGATAACGGCTCCGTCGTCCGAGAAGCCGCCCCACCAAAGCGGTAGAATTTTCGCGGACGAATGCGATGTGGTGGCGCTGCCCCCACGCCCCTGCTGGAGGGACGTATCCCTCCAGACCTCCCGTTCATGTTTCCCGGCACGCGCTAGACGAGGCGTCCAGCTCTCCGTGCCGGGAAACGGTGGCCGCCGCTGCCGCGACAGACCGAAAGACGACCCCAAAATCCCTGGAGGGCCGATGTCCACAGCGGCCGTGCCCTGCAAATCGAGAGCCATCGTCTTTTTGGAGGGCGAACGGCCCGTGAGCCGCCGCATTGCGCAGTTCGCAGGGCATGGCT
>JAGLDW010001452.1 GCA_023145395.1 Lentisphaeria bacterium
GTGTCGAGTTCATTCCCAATTTTGTAGTTGGTCGCACGCGTGGTCTCATGGATTTGCTGGAGAGGGACGGATATGACGCCGCCTTCCTGGCCACTGGCGCCGGCTTGCCCCGCTTTATGAATGTCGATGGCGAAAACTTGGTTGGAGTGTTTTCCGCCAACGAGTACCTCACTCGCGCCAACCTGATGCGAGCCTATGAGCGCGGCCGTGCCGAGACGCCGATTCAGGAGTCCACTCGCGTGGCCGTTCTGGGGGGTGGAAACGTCGCCATGGATGCGGCCCGCACTGCCTTGCGCCTTGGCGCGGAGGAGGTGCACCTCATCTACCGCCGTACCGAGAAGGAAATGCCGGCGCGTGTCGAAGAGGTGGAGCATGCCCACGAGGAGGGGGTGCAATTCCATCTTCTGCAGAACGCCAAGCGCGTCCTGGGTGACGACGACGGCAATGTCGTTGGTCTGGAATGCCTGCGCTACGAACTGGGCGAGCCCGATTCCTCCGGCCGTCGTCGGCCCGTGGTCATCAAGGGAAGCGAGTTCGTCTTTGACGTCGACACGGTCATCGTGGCCATCGGCAATTCCTCCAATCCGCTTCTTAAAGAGACCACCCCCCAACTCGAAACCACCGAATGGGGAACGCTGGTTGTGGACGAGGATATGCGGACGAGCATCCCCAGAGTCTTCGCCGGCGGAGACATCGTGCTCGGCGCCGCCACGGTCATCCTGGCCATGGGGCAGGGACGCACCGCCGCCGCTTCCATCAACAAGCTCTTGGCGGAACAGAACGGATAAGAGCGCACGGATCCACTGACGATCGGTCGCAAAAACTCCTCGTGGCGACTCTCGCACTGTGCCCATGCTCCCTGCGGTGCATGCAATGCCTGGATTTTCGTGTCATTTCCTCTTGAAAAATGCCTCCGCAGAGGTAGATTCAGATGTTTTTTCTCCATATCGAGAAGTTTTTCTCCACTTGAGGTTTTGGGTCGCGGTGCGGCCCTGCGAAAAAAGGGAGTTTGGCATGTCTTGCGCAGAATGCTGTGACCATGAGAAATTGAATATCATCGACAAGTTTCCGGACAAGCTGGCGGAGCTGGCGGCGTACATGGACACGCTTCCGGTGGGTTCTGACCGCCGTCGGAACCGTGGTCTTCTAATCCAGTGTCTGCATCGGGCGCAGGGCGTGTTCGGGTACCTCCCAGAGGAAGTGCAGACGTTTGTGGCGGACAGACTGGGCCTGCATCTGAGCGAGGTGTACGGGGTCGTCAGCTTCTACTCCTTTTTCACGGACAAACCCCAGGGCAAATACCAGATCAACATCTGCACTGGAACCGCCTGTTTTGTGCGTGGCGCCGGCCGGGTTCTCGATGAGTTCAAACGCTATTTGAACCTCGAGGAGGGCGAGACCTCCAAGGACGGGAAGTTCACCCTCGGCGCCTTGCGTTGCGTCGGTGCCTGCAGCCTCGCCCCCGTGGTGATGGTCAATGGGAAGGTCTACGCGAACGCGACCGCCAAGATGGTCGCGGACATCATCCAAGATTGCGAGTGAGAGAGGGGTAGATGGACATGATAGACACTCCGCGAAAACTGACCGAGCATGCGGCGGCAGCCCAGGCCGCCGATGCCGTCATGACAAGCAAGATTCTGGTCTCCATGGGAACCTGTGGCATCGCTGCGGGCACCACGCCCGTTCTGGAGGCCATCTGCGACGAACTGAAGGCCCGCGATCTTGCCGGTTCGGTGGAAATCATCGAGACGGGATGCATGGGGCTGTGCCACAGCGAACCATCCATCGAAGTGAGACGCGCCGATGGCACATTCGGGATTTTTGGCAATGTGACGGCCAAGCAGGCGGTCGCCGTGGTCGATGCGCTTGATGGTGGCGACAAGGGGCTCGAGTCCCTGCCGCGCACGTGGTACTACCCTGAAGACGAGGAAAACATCGAGGGTGTCATCCAGGCTCGCATCGCCTTGCGCAACACAGGGCGCATCAACCCTGAGAATCTCGATCAGTATATCGCCAACGGTGGCTACGCGGCACTGGCCAAGGCGGTGACCGAAATGACATCGGCGGATATCATCAGCGTTGTCACCAAATCCGGCCTGCGCGGCCGTGGTGGCGGTGGATTTCCCACCGGCATGAAATGGGGTTTCGCCGCTCGCGAGGAGGCATCCGAGAAGTATGTCATCTGCAATGCGGACGAGGGCGACCCCGGCGCCTTCATGGACCGCGCGGTGCTCGAGGGGGACCCCCACTCCGTTCTCGAGGCCATGGCGCTGGCCGGCTATGCCATTGGCGCCGACCAGGGAGTCATCTACATCCGTGCTGAATATCCGCTGGCCATCAAGCGGTTGGACATCGCCATTGACCAGGCTCACGGGCAAGGCCTTCTGGGAAAGAACCTCTTCGGCAGCGACTTCCACTTCGACATCGAGCTGAAATACGGCGCAGGCGCCTTCGTCTGTGGCGAGGAGACCGCCCTGATCCACTCCATCGAGGGTATGCGCGGCGAACCCACCTTCAAACCTCCGTTCCCGGCCGTGCAAGGACTTTGGAAGAAGCCCACCACCGTCAACAACGTCGAAACCCTCGCGAATATCCCCGCGATCGTGCGCAAGGGCGCCGAATGGTTCCGAAGCCTCGGCACCAAGAAGAGCACCGGCACCAAAGTCTTCGCTCTCGCGGGCAAGATTAGCAAGGTGGGACTCGTCGAAGTGCCCATGGGAACCACACTCAGGGACGTCATCTTCGGCGTCGGTGGCGGCATTCTGGACGGCAAGCGGTTCAAAGCCGTCCAGACTGGTGGGCCCTCCGGTGGTTGCATCAAAGAGGATGCGCTCGATGCTCCGATTGACTACGACAACCTCGTCTCTCTGGGCTCGATGATGGGATCCGGCGGCATGATCGTCATGGACGAGGATGATTGCATGGTCAACATCGCGCGCTTCTTCCTCGAGTTCACCCTCGACGAATCCTGCGGCAAATGCACTCCGTGCCGCGTCGGCAACAAGCGCATGTTCGAGATGCTCACCGACATCACCCAGGGACGAGGCACCCCCGAGACTTTGCGGAAACTCAAGAGCCTGGGGGGCATCATCAAGGACACCGCGCTCTGCGGACTGGGCCAGACCAGCCCCAACCCCGTGCTTTCGACCATGGCCCAGTTCCCCGAAGAATACGCCGCGCACGTCAACGAGAAGAAGTGCCCGGCGGGCGTCTGCGCCAGCCTGATCTCCTTCGAAGTCACCGATAATTGCGTCGGCTGCACGCTTTGCGCACGCAACTGTCCCGTGAACTGCATCTCCGGAGAGCGGAAGAAGATGCATGTCATCGACGATGCGGCCTGCATCCGCTGCGGAGTCTGCTACGACACCTGCAAATTCCACGCCATTATCAAGAAATAACGCGCCGTCCGCACCCGGACCGCCACGATTTGGAGACCTGACACAATGAGTGCTGAGAACATGGTGAACATCACGATCAATGGCATTGTCGTCGAGATCGAGGACGGTGCCACAATCCTGGAAGCGGCCCGAATGATCGGAATCAAGATTCCGACCCTATGCCACTTCGAGCTTGACTGCTTCGACATTGAAAACCGCACTGGTTCCTGCCGCGTCTGCGTCGTCGAAGTCGATGGGCGGCGCAACCTCGCACCTTCCTGCTGCACCCCCGTCATGGATGGCATGGTCGTCACGACCAACAGCATCCGCGCCATCAACGCCCGCCGCACGGTTGTGGATCTTATTCTCTCGGACCATCCGAAGGACTGTCTGACCTGCGCCCAGAACGGGAACTGCGAACTGCAGGATCTCGCGGCGGATCTCAAACTCACAAATGTGGAGTACGAGGGGGAGATCAGCACCTACCCCATCGACATCTCGAACAAGAGCATCCGGCGCGATCTCTCCAAATGCATCATGTGCCGCCGCTGCGAAACCGCCTGCAACGAGATGCAGACCGTCGGCATCCTCTCCGCCGTGGGCCGCGGGTTCGAGGCCGTCGTCGCACCAACGCTTGGCAAGCCCCTCTCCGAGACCAAATGCGTTTTCTGCGGACAATGCGTGGCCGCCTGTCCCGTCGGAGCGCTCACTGGCGTCATCCAGGTCCCCGACGTCTGGAAGGTGCTCAACGACCCCACCAAGACCGTCATCGTGCAGACCGCGCCCGCTGTGCGCGTCGCCCTGGGCGAGGGGTTTGGAATGGAGCCTGGCACCATCAGCACCGGCAAGATGACCACCG
>JAGLDW010001453.1 GCA_023145395.1 Lentisphaeria bacterium
TTCGAGTCTCGTCGCTCCCGCCATTCCCCTCCTTCTCCCACCCTCCCCGACGCGGCTCTGCCAAAGACTCTCCACGCTCAACTGAGAGTTCGACCTCGCTATGATCACACCAGTGGCACTCGTATTCGCAGGAGAATGCCGTCTTTCCGCCATCGGAACTAGGTTTGCGACGCAAACTCGCTCCCAGAGCCAATGCGGTACGACCACCACCTCGTCATGACTACCCACAACGACCATACGCAGAAGCGTTGCGCAAGAAAATTCCCGTGGCGGATGAAAACGCATATGCTAGCATATTGCGTGCTGATGTGGTATTCTATCGGAGATATAGCTTGTAAAATCGAGATGCATCACGAAAAATATAGCGGAGAATGTTCACTATGAGACGCACGGACAATAGGCGATTCACCTTGATCGAGCTTCTGGTTGTGATTGCCATCATCGCGGTTTTGGCAGGCATGCTGCTTCCGGCCTTGCAGCAGGCTCGGAGCAGAGCCCGTCAAATGACGTGTCTTAATAACTTGAAGCAAATTGCCCTCGCCACCAGCATGTACGGGAACGACTTCAACATGCAAGTCGTTCCTGTAAATATTGCTGGCCAGAACTACACACTGCCTAATGGATCAACACATTCAGGATACATGCTCTGGCATTCGCCCATCTTTCCGTATCTCAAGAATCTCGATGTGTACTCATGTCCCAGCACAAGCTGGAGATACACGGGAGGATATACCGGGGGTGGAGACTATGGCATCAACTCCACCAGTGACGACGTGCGGATCACAAAATTTCTTCAACCATCCAACTGCATGCTCTTTTCCGATTGTGACGGGGGTGGAGATTCGTACAATCTGGATGGCGACTCAGGCGGCTCCAACACGGAGATGATCAAAGCGGGAAGTCGCCACATCGAGGCCATTAACAGCTCCTTTGCTGACGGCCATGTCAAGGCAATGAAGGTCGCCAAAATTCCTTCCTACGCAGGACGCAATACGAGCAAGTATTGGAAGTACAACTACACGGGTTCGAATCCGTAGACACAGCAAACCTGCGCCTGCTTTGGAACGGGACGCCTGAAAGACGCCGCCTGAAGTAGGACGGGCATCGCACTCAGTCGAGGCGGCGAATCCGGACATTGCGGTAGCGTACTGCATTCCCATGATCCTGGAAGCCAATGTGTCCCTCGCGCTTGTAGTCCTTGAGAGCACGCTTGAACTTGTTCTTGCTCCCATCGGGGTTGCGGCCGGGCGTGGTCCACTTTTCCATATCCATGTCGATGATGCGCTTCCCGTTGAGATCCACAGTAACACGGCTCCCCTGCGCGGTCAGAACGACATGGTTCCATCCGGTCTTCGCCGCGTTTTCGGAGGGGGCGAGAAGGTCGTACATGGCGCCCACGCTGTGCCGGCCCGGTGCGGCTGGCGTGTTCACCTGCATCTCAATGCCCGTCTGCACGGGATCACGTGGGTTGTCCGTGCGGAAGAACAGGCCACTGTTTCCGGTCGTGTTGAAATCGAGTTCGAGCATAAAGTCGGCGAAACGCTTTCGGGTCCAGATGTAGCTCCCCTTTCCTTTCAGGAGGAGGTCCGGTCCGTCGATCCGCCACGCTGACGCTGGCGCGCCATCCCCGCTGTTCCGCCAGGCGGCGAGGTTGCGCATGTTGAAGAGCACGTTCCAGGCACCAGCCTCCTCAAGTTCGATTTCGCGCGACATGGCCTCGAAATTGCGCACACAGGCGGCGATGTCGGTCTCGTTGTGATCCCAGTTGTACTCGTACTCGCTGGAGAAGGCCGCCTTGACCCCCTGGCGCTTGAGTTCACGCAGCAGCGCGGGCACATCGGCCAGCCCAGTTCCCCAATGCACATCGTGCGCGCCCTTGCCCATTTTGTTCAGATCCTTGAAGTGGAATGTGATGATGCGTCCCTCAAGCAGCTTGAGAGCATCCAGCGGGCGAATGCCGGATCGCATCCAGTGACCAGTGTCCGCGCAGGCGCCCACACGCTTGCTCAAACCCTGGCAGGCATCGACGACAGTCTGTGGGTTCCAGTATCGGGATGGCTTGGGATGATTGTGCAGCGCGACATTGATGCCATACTCCTGGCAGAACGCATCGATTCCTGGCAGATCCGCTGGATCAGGCTCGGCGCAGATGGTCTCCATCCCCATCGACTTCACCCAGGCGAACAACGTGCGCCTGCCAGCCTCGTCGCGGGGGATGCCCGTGACCCCGAAGTTCACGGC
>JAGLDW010001454.1 GCA_023145395.1 Lentisphaeria bacterium
TCAGGCGACTATTTCTCGGCATCCTACCGAATGTCGTAGCAGTGCAGTTTGCTGTGATAGCGAACATAGAGCCGGCCGTTGCAGATGACCGGGTGCGCCCAGACATCCTTCTTGTTCCCCCCTATTGCCTGCAGTTTGCCCACCGTCTTCAGCCTCCTATCGACAAACTGCAGGAGCACCATCAGACCGCGGTCCGTGAGGCAATAGAATCGGCCATCGGCGTACACGACGGAACCACTGTGCATGTCCAGATTCGAAACAATGGTCTCACCTGTTTCAGCACTCACACCCAACCAGCCCTTCAAATTGCGCTTTCGTGATCCCAAAACCATGCCACCAACGCACACAACATTGCCCGCGTACGTGTTGCCCATGCCGGCTGTCCATAAACTTTCCGGTTTCTCTCCGTCCATCTTGAGGCTGTACACCTTGCCAAGGTCCTTGGTAGCATTGCTGATGAAAAGCATCCCTTTGGCAAAGACCGGAGACGCTGCCACCACCCAGCGGGGAATCGCGTGCGAATGCTTCCAGAGGAGAGCGCCTGTCGCAGGATCCACCCCGAATACATTCTTGGTGCCGCAGTTGATCAGTTGCCGCCTGCCTCGGATCTCGATGAGAATGGGAGACGAATAGGTGGCTTGCTCGTCAGGCAGTGCGGGTGTCGTCCAGAGTGTCTCCCCAGTCTTCTTGTCCAGCGCCGCCATCAGCGCCCGTTTTCCTACCGGTGTCACAAAGACGGCTCTCTCATCCACAAGAACAGACTCCGTGATTCCCCATGTGACATTCTTCGACCCGAATCGATCCATGGTACTGACAGCCCATTCCTCCTTGCCATCCGCGGCGTTCAAGCAGGTGAGACGGCCATGCGCATTCATGAAATAGACTCGCCCGTCATCATAGCATCCCGAGCTTCTACTCCCGGGATAGGATTTCTTCCAGGACTTGCCGTTTGGGGTACGCCACTTCTCCTTGCCGCTCGAATCCAGAGCGAATATCACCAATTCCTCTCCAATGTCGCCGGAGATGTAGATGGTGTCGCCGACCATGATGGGCGAGCTGAATCCTTTGCCCAAGTTCCCCTTGGTCCAAATCAAGGGAGGACCGGTTTCCGGCCATTCCCTCAAGAGCCTTGTCTCCGAGGACGTTCCGTCACGCCGCGGACCACGCCATTGTGGCCAGTCCGGCGCGGTTGAGGCAACGATGCGGCCGCCCTCCCCCGCCTGTGTCACATCGTCCGGAGCCGCATGGGCAAGACAGATTGTGATGACCAAGACAATACTCGCTCCCAAAGCGCAGTCCCTCGGGAGGGCATGCCAACTGTTCGGTTTTCCCATGGTCTGTTTCCTCTGCAAGTCGTTTGTCGGACAATCCATAAGATAGTCCAAAACGCAGGGATGTGAACGGAAGATTCTTCCATTACAGTATATGTTGTTTAAATTTGTGTGATCGCGCGATGTTCGAACCGGCTCACGACATCGTTCACGCAGTGTCCAGATTGCTAGGACTCCCCTCCCAAAATGACAAGGTACACCGATGAAACCTTTGAGAATGATCCCCCTCTTCGTCTCCGCAATGCTTGTTGCCATCATCTCAAGTCCGCTTCACGGGGCGAACCTGGCGACCAATGGCAAAACGAAGTATTCGATCGTCGTGCCTGATGCACCCTCCCCTTCCGTAGCGTGGGCTGCGCAGGAACTGAAACGGTTCCTAGGGGAGATCTCCGGCGCTGAATTCCCAATTGTTGCGGAATCCGCAAGCAACTCCAGCCATGAAATCGTTCTGGCCGCGACGACGCGGATCTCTACCATGGGGGTGCAGCTCGACCCCGCACGCCTCGGGGACGAGGGATACGTGCTAAAGACGGTGGAGGACCGGCTGCTCATTGCCGGGACTGGTCTCCGCGGAACGCTCTATGGTGTCTACGGGCTCCTTCAAGACCACTTTGGCTGCCGCTGGTTCACTCCCGACGTCAGCCGGATTCCTAAATGCGAGACTCTTCCATTGCCGCAATTGGACGAGACCGTCGTTCCCCGGCTCGAGTATCGCTGGCCCGCTGTCAGAGACTGCTACGACGGGGACTGGTGCGCAAGAAACCGCGTCAACGTCGGCGCCGAGCTTGAGGAGAGACATGGGGGCGCCGTGAAGTTCTGCGGCTGGGCGCACACCTTCTCCGCGCTTGTGCCCGCAAAGAAACACTTCAAGGATCATCCAGAATACTTCTCCCTGATTGATGGAAGACGCCAGTCCGGACGTAGTCAGCTCTGCTGCACAAACGAGCACGTTGTGCGTCTCTGCATCGACGGGATACGGGAGAGAATGAGAAGCAATCCCGATGCCACCTACTTCTCCGTTTCGCAGAACGACTGGGGAAACTACTGCCAATGCGACCGCTGCCAGGCACTCGCCAAACGCGAGGAAAGCCAAATGGGGCCGGTGCTTCAACTCGTCAACCGCGTCGCCGAGGCTGTACAGGACGAGTTTCCGACGAAGCGCGTCACGACTCTGGCGTACCAGTGGAGCCGCCGCCCTCCAAAGACCATCCGGCCTCTCCCCAACGTCACTATCCGCCTCTGCACGATCGAGTGCTGCTTCGCACACTCCATGGCAAGTTGCGATTTTCAGGCCAATGTACGATTCCGGAAGGACATCAAGGGATGGGCCGAGATCTGCGACAACCTCTGGATCTGGAACTACACGACGAACTTCAGGCACTACTACCTCCCCCATCCTTCCCTGAGAGCCGTCAACGATGGGATCCAGTTCTACCTCGCGCACAATGTGAAAGGCATCTACGAGCAAGACACGAAACTGACGCTCCATGGTGATCAGTCCGCGCTGGGGGGCTACATCATGGCGCAATTCCTCTGGAACCCCGAGTACGACGAGGACCTGGCTGTCGATGAGTTCATGAACGCCGTGCACGGCCCAGCCGCTTCCAGCATGCGAGAGTACTTCGACTTGCTGCACGGCGAGGTCGAGAAAAAGAATCTCCATGTCAGATGCTACGCAACCTCCCAATCGACCTTCCTCAGTCCCGAACTGCTGGCGAAGGCACAGTCTCTCTTCGATCAGGCCGAAGCCGCCGTCAAGAACGACCAGAACCGTCTCCGGAGAGTTCGCTTCGCAAGGATGAGCGTTGATTTCGCCTGCATCGAGAGATCGCGTGCGCACTCGCAAACCGAGTGTACGCTGGATCATGCCACGTTCACAGTCACGCCAAGGAACGATGCGAAAGCCAGCATCGAGCGCTTTCTCCGCACCGCCTCGGAAGCGAAAGTCCTTACATTGAGCGAGCGAAGACTCTCTCCCAGGCAATACGAAAAGACACTCGGCAGCCTAGTGGCACACCGCATGCGACCCTATGATCCGGCGCCCGTGGAGGGAACCAAGGCGGGGCTTCGGTATTTCTGCCACGAGGCGGATTCCTGGCCAAAGGGAGGCGTGGGGTCAGGCGAGCCCGTAAAAACAGGGGTCATTCCCAATTTCGACCTTTCTGTGCGGACCCGAGACCGGATGTTTGGGGTCATCTTCGAAGGGCTGTTTCACGCGGAGCAGGCCGGAATCTACACGTTCCGCGTTCGCGCCGAGACCGGCTCGATCTTCTCCGTCGCGGGGGAGGCCGTCGTGAATGCACGCACCATGAACCCGTCGCGCACCACCACGGCCTTCGCAGCGCTCAAGGCGGGGTGGCACCCCATCCGGCTCGAGTTCCGTGAGTTCGGGCACAATGACGGACTGGACATTTCCTGCCTCAGACCCGGCGAGAAAAAGGCAACCAGAATCCAAGCAGAGGAGTTGCGGCACCAATAGGCAAGAGCAGCGACTCAGACCGTGTTAGGAGCCCTGCACCGACACGGCCATTCCCCCGTCTGCGATGCTCTCGTTGATGGCAAGCCCAACCAGGACTGCCTGAATCCCATCCTCCAGAGGTGCCTTCTGATTGAGCGGGTCTTCGTGTGCCACGTCACCGAACAGGAACTCGCGCAATTGTGGGTCCGAACCGCCATGGCCGCCCGCCACCTTGATCTCAGGCACATGCTCGATGCTTTCCTCGTGAGGGAGGAAGAACATGAACTGTCGGGAATCATCCACATCCTCACCGTCGTTGGCGAGGCTAACCTCGTTTTCCTTGCCAGCGTGCCCAACTGCCCAACTCGTGCCGTAGCGTTTGAAGTACTCCAGTCGACCTTTCGTTCCCTCCACCGCGATTCTCATGCTCTCGTAGGACGCATATGCAATCAGGGCATACGAGGCGATGACATCGTTCTCGTACGAGATCGTCGCGGCGACGGTATCGGGGATGTTGATGCGTGAGTCGAACACACAGCCGTCCCGGAAGTACCCATCGAGGACCTCTGGCGCCTTGTAGAGAATCTGGTTGCGTTCGCTCTTGAACACATCGGCATAGAAGGGACAGTCGGCTGTGTGGGGGCAATCGCTGCATCGTGTCCCGCGAAATGGTCCTTTGGCACCATAGAAAGAAAGGCGCCCCTGACCCGTGGCCGTCACCGGCAAAGAGTCAGCCAACCAATTGATGATATCGAAATGATGCGAGGCCTTATGCACCATGAGCCCGGCGCTGTTTTCCATGAAGCGGTGCCAGCGCCGAAAATAGTCCGCGCCATGGAAGCGATCCAGTGTCTCGGTGAACTGGATGCTCAGCACTTTGCCGATATCGCCTGCCAGGATCCTGCGACGCAACTCGGCCAT
>JAGLDW010001455.1 GCA_023145395.1 Lentisphaeria bacterium
AACCCGAAATCCTCTGCGAGACTTTGGGGCGTCTGATGGTCGCTCTGTGCGAAGTCATCGGCATTCCCGCCCGCATCATCATGCACGATCTCGGTGGCCATATCGTCAACGAAGTGCGCGTCGAAGACCATTGGGCCTACATCGATCCTCGTTGCGGCGTCTATTTCCTCAAGCCCGACGGGAGTTTCGCATCGCTTCTCGAACTCTGCCAGGATCCATCGATCATCCATAACCAGTCGGAGGAAGTGAAGGCGGAGGTCAGCGATCAGTGGACCTGGTCCCTTCGAGCTTGGAAAGTCGAGAACATGTACTGCAACCCCGCCGAAGTGAACGGCTTCCAGAACTACAGTCTGGCCGATGCCGACACCTACGATTTCTCGCAAATATCACGCAAGGATGTACTCGCCAATGGCATGATGGACGTCAACAAGGAATACGTGCGGACAGCGCACCGGGCACTCGGATTGATTCCAGGTCTGACGGCTAGGAAATGGAGCAGCCGCACGCTTCGCAAGACCGACATCGCCTATCGCCATGACGGATTCAGCATTTTCTTCAAGAAGCCCCCCATGGATCAAAAGGAGTTGTGCCGCCGCTATCTGGATCCCTTCGAGAACTCCAACGTCGGCACGCTTGTGTGGGGACTTGGACCGGGGAGCGTATTCTGCTTCGAGACGAAAGTGGGAGAGATTTTCGGCGAGGAACTGACAGAACAGCAACGCGGCATGCTGCGGACCGGCGATCTCTGGGTCCATGAAAACGTGATGGGGCTCATCAAGGAGGGATCTGGCCCCGTGCAGATGGCCGTGAAGCGCGCACACGAACTTGGGAAAAAGATCATCGCCCGACTGGAGATGAACCATGAATACGGCCCGGCGTCCGAGAGCAACTGGAAGTGGGTGGCCTTTGTCGGACGCTTGAACAAAGAGCACCCTGAATATCGCATCGGCGGCAGGAGTGTCCTCCTGGACTACAAGCACAAGGAAGTCCGCGAGTTCAAGCTCGCGATCCTGCGCGAAGCCGTGCAACTCGGCATGGATGGCCTGTCCTTGGACTTTGCGGTCTACCCCCCGTTCTTCGCAGAGGCCGATCCTGCCATCATGACCCAGTTCATTCGAGATGTCCGGGCGATGCTGGACAAGGAAGGGCAGAAACAGGGACGTCACCTTGATCTGGCGGTGCGCGTGCCCGCCGTGGACTACGAAAAGCTGGGCATGGACTGGAAAACCTGGATGGACGAGGCACTTGTGGATCTGGTCTTTCCAACCCACCGACGGTTTCCCGACTACTTCGATCTACGGGTCGAGGAGTTCATCTCCAAGGGCGTCGAGACTGGCATCCCTGTGTATCCGACGGTCTGGCAGGCGCTGGGCTTCGTGGACACGGACCAACGCCCCGGTGACAAGGAGGCCGGGCGCAGGCGCTACGACAAACCGAAGACTCCGGGCATGTATCGGGCTCAGGCGCTGATGTTCATGCGCGCCGGTGCAAACGGTATCCAGCTCGGCATGTCGGAGGACCAGTGGCGCGGAAAGCCCTGGATGAACGACCTGGCCGACCCGGAAAAACTCCGCTATGCCCACAAGCACTACATGGTCGATCCGAGCGCCATCAGACCGGGCACGTTCAAACTGGCGAAAGCTGGGCAGAGCTACCGCGGAAAAATGAATCTGGGCCTGCGGGTGGCGGACGACATCGCGGCGGCGACGCAAGCGGGCTATACGGTGAAAGCAACTATGATCGTCTACTGCCGTCCGCTTGAGGAAGACGAGCAGCTTGAGATCCACGTCAATGGACAAGGCCCCCTGCTGATCGCCGGCAACACCGCCGAAGAAAGAGAACGACGCGGTGTTCTGGCCATCGATCCAAGCAAGGGCAACCACAAGGCTTTCATGCATCAAAGAGACTGGTGGAAGCGCGGCGAACACAAACTGGCAGCACAGGCGGACTGGTGGAGACTCGAGGACAACGCCATCACATTGACCTATTCGACATCGTCCGATTCAATGAGTCCCAAGTTCGCGATCACCTGGGTCGATCTCCTGCTGGACTACACAAAATAACCACTGGCTTGAGCGCGGAATTGGATATTGATGGAGCAGAGCACAGCTACGATGAGATTGTCCGGGTTCTCGATCTGATGTGCCCGCCGTGCAGACGATCTTCGAGTCGGACGTCCCCTACATCCACATGCCCGCCCGAAGTGTCAGCGGGAAAATGAAAATGACACTGGATGCAGCAATAAAGAACTGAACCGCAAAAAGCACGACAAACACTTTAGACAACCTAGAGTACTGAAACTATGAACACTATCAAGACAGC
>JAGLDW010001456.1 GCA_023145395.1 Lentisphaeria bacterium
CCCGACGAGATGTTCAAAAAATAGAGCCTAGCCACAGAAGCACTCACAGTCCATACATGACCAATTTTCACCCGCACAAATTACCATGCAATCGCGTTCGTACGTCCCATCGCAGGGCTCGGGGCCATTTATGGTCCCATCGCCACAATATGCGCTGCAATTGGATGTATTGAGAGTACAATTGCTGTTGCACGACATCGTACCATAACCTGGGTGGCATAGATCGGGGACGTCGTCTGTATCACAGGCTTCAGCGCCGTTGATCGCGCCGTCTCCGCACCAGGCAGAACAATCACTGACGTCGATTTCGCAGGAGTCGGTGCAGCGTATCGTGCCGGCGCCGTCGTGGCAGATGAGCTCGAGATCCGCTCCGTCACACTCTTCGGTGTCGTTTTTGATCCCATCGCCGCAGTAGCTTGCGCAATTCGATGTATCCAAGGTGCAATCGCTATTGCAGCCCAAGCTTCCCTGTCCGGCGTGACAGGACGTAGCCAAATCATCGATGTCACATTGCTCGGTCCCCGTGGATCCGTTGATGATCCCATCGCCACACCAGGCCAAACATGCCTCGGTATTGAGTACGCAGGAGTTGGTGCAGCTCATCGTGCCAGCGCCGTCGTGGCAAATGAGTTCGAGATCGTCTCCGTCACACTCTTCGGTGTCGTTTTTGATCCCATCGCCGCAGTAACTTGCGCAATTTGATGTATCCAGGGTGCAATCGCCATTGCAGGCCAAGCTTCCCTGTCCGGTGTGACAGGACGAAGCCAAATCATCGAGGTCACATTGCTCGGCCCCCGTGGGTCCGTTGATGCTCCCATCGCCACACCAGGCCAAGCATGCCTCCGTATTGAGTTCGCAGGAGTCGGTGCAGCTCATCGTGCCAAAATCGGTATGGCAGACGGTATCGCTGGCCTCACCGTCACACTGTTCATCGCCAGTTTGAGTCCCATCGCCACAGGCACCGAAGCAGTTGCTCAGATCCATCGTGCAATCCGCGAGGCAGATCACGGCACCTGTTTCACACAAGAAAGGAACGGCCTCGCCGTCGCACTGCTCCGAACCATTGATGACTTGATCGCCACACCACGCGACGCAATTCGATGTGTCTACTTCGCAGTCGCTGGAACAAGTGAACACACCCTCGTAGCAGTCGGTGCTGAAGTTGATTCCGTCGCAGTCCTCCGCGAGCTGGATCAAACCATCACCGCAATAACTGCTGCAGGCAGAGACGTCGAGCGTGCAATCCGGGTTGCAGTCAATCGTGCCGACCGCGCAATCAAGGGGAATGTCAGTGCCGTCACACGCTTCGCTGCCGTTGACTGTGCCATCACCGCAGTAACCACTGCTGCATTGGGATAGGTCCAGGGCGTCACAATGGGCGCTGCATGTAATGGTGCCGTCATGGCAAACCGGAACCTTGTCGGTATCGCATACCTCGTCATGGGTGACTTCGCCGTCACCACAGTAGCCGGTGCATTCGCAATCAATCAGCGTGCAGTCGCTTGTGCACCAAAAACGCCCTTCGTAACAAGCTTTGTCTATGGTCTCTCCGTCGCATTGTTCCAAGGCGTCAATGACGCCATTGCCGCAGAGCGCAGGGTCCTCGGAACTGCTCGCGCAGCCGATGGTGGCCGCCAGGGCGGTAAAAGCAAGGGATACATACAGAAAAGAGAAGGAGAACGTGCACGCTGATCGATTCATATCCGATTTATAACACCTGGAAAGCGGAAGTGTCTAATAGACGATGGAAGCGTAGCCGACCCAAGTGCTGGGATTCTGGGTGGGATCTTTGTCGTGGCTGGTGTTTTGGGCGATGAGGCGGCCGGCCTTGGCGCCTTGCTGTTTGGCGAAGGCGAGGGCCGCAGCGGCGGCGCCCGGGCAGCAGGCGGATTGATTTCGTCGGGCGTGCTCGATGGCGCCGGGACCATCCATGGCCAGGAGGCGCTCGACAAAGGGGCGGTCGTTTTCCTCTTGGGCCCAGCGCAGGGCGTCTTTTCCAGTGCCCCTGGGCGAAAAGCCGTAGTTGGCACCGTAGTGGGTCAGATCCGTCGAGCCGATGGCCAGGGCGCGAAGCCCCTCACTTTGGTTTGCTGCCCAAACGCCGATGGTCTCGGCCATTTCGTCCGGCGGCACCTGCAAGGCCAAAACGCGCGTATCGGACCAAAAATGTTTCAAAATGGGCATTTGCAATTCGATGGTGTTGTCGGGCTGGAAGC
>JAGLDW010001457.1 GCA_023145395.1 Lentisphaeria bacterium
GATCAGACGGATCAGACGGATCAGAAACATCGAAACTGGACTGCCATCATGAGGCATAAAAAAGCACAATCGCTTCTCGCTTCCCTGGCTTTGGGAGAACTCAAGCCGAACGAGCAGCGCGTCGTCGAGCAGCATGTCGAAGGCTGCAGCGCCTGCCAGCAGGAGCTTGAGGAACTGCTGCAGACCTTCGTGCTGCTCAAAGAGGCCGTGGACACGCTGCCCGCGCGTTCTCTGACACCCGAGCGCACCGCCAGCGTCCTGCACGACGAGCTGGACAAAACCGTCCCTAAGATCGCGCCACGAAAGCTCTCGGGGTTCTGGCCGATGTTCCGCTCCGTTCCCCCTCGGCGCTGGGTCGAAGTCGCCGCCGTCGCCGCGATCTTTGTCATCGTCGGTGCTCTCGTCTTCCCAATCCTGGGACACACGGTTAGTGGAGGAGGCGGAAATACGTACTGCATCAGTTCTGGAGATGAATGGGAGGCGGCCGATGCAGCCGCATACGAAGGCACCGACGACTTGGCTTCGAACTACCAACCTTCCAAACCTGCACTACTGGAACCCACAGCGGCGGAATCCATCGATCGATTGCGCAACATTCCCGATAAAGAAAAGCGTGCTTCCTACCGTAAACGTCGGCGACCGGGCAACATCGCTGGTGGCGATGCGGACGTGAGTGGCTACATGGGAGCAAACTTCCCGAAGGAAAGCAGCAAGAGACCTGCTTCTCCACGAGAACCGAAGCGCTGGGGCGGATCCGAGAAGCAGAAAGAGGAGAAGCTGCGTGCCCTATTCAGTGACGAAGAGAGCAAGCTCGCGCCCTCATCAAGACCGAAGCTCAGGCTCAAGGGTCTCGGCAGGGATATCCTCTCCCCGAAAGGGCCCGCGCAGAAAAGGGCACTGGACTTCGACGGAGATGGGCTGACAAACGTGCAGGAATGGAAGCCGACCACGGAGGCGCCCCGTCCTGCCCCGAAGCGTGCGCCAAGACCAGCAAAACCCAAACCCGTAGTGCCGGCTGATCCCCGTGGCAGCGTCCGTGGACTTCCAGATCTCAAAGGGAACGGCGGGGGGGGGATGGGCGGAGGGCGCGAGCTTGCAGATCGGGAGGCGACTGTCTCGGGCAGTGCCAAAGCACCCGCCCCTAAATCCAAACCAGCGCGCCAGAAGAGTGTGTTTTTCACGATTGGTGATAGTGGAAAGGTAGACCCCAACGCCCTGGCAACCGCACCCGCCACACCCAAACTCAGACTCAAGGGTCTCGGTAGGGACATAATTGCTCCTCGCAATTCCAGGAAACCCCAGGTTGTCGGATGGAGAGACAGGGCTCTGAAGGACGACGACGGGGCGGAGGACATAACGGAAATCGACAGCACGTCCTTGCGGAAATCAGAGGTCTTGAAGAAGCAACAGGATCTAAGCGGTTGGACCGTGGAAGCTTGGGTGAGCCCAGTCAAGAAACCCGAAGGGGAGATAATATCCCGAACCACGACTCCAACGGACACCCCAATCAACGAAAGCGGGAATGCTGCAGCCAACTACGAACTTGGGGCAACTGAGGTCGTGGACACGGGTGGTGCACTGGCTCGCGTAGAGCCTCCCCCGCCGGACGAGGTCACGGACACGGATGGGGACGGCCTTAGCGACCGTGAAGAAATATCCAAGCTTGGAACCAATCCCCTCGTTGCCGACACCGACAACGATGGCGTAGACGACGGTGACGAGGATTTTGCCGTAGTCGCCGGCGAAAAGCGGAACAAGGTGGTGGCAGAACGCATGGAAGAAGTCCACTGGAAGTGGTCAGAGCCGATCCGTCCGCAGTTGCCCAAATCTGACGTGAAACTCACCGTGGAACCGCAGCCCGAAGAGCTGAACGAAAATGAGATCCTCCGTCGCGGGGAGCAGGAGCTTGTGGCCGACGAACTCACTGTCCAAGCCCTCAAGCTCTCCCGTCAGAAGGACTATCAGGGCGCAGCCGACAAGTATCGCGAGGCCCAAAGCCGACTGAGACTCGTCAGTGGAAACCGGCCCAGAATCAAGGCGAAACAGGCCAAGATAGAGGAAGCTCTTGCTCGCAGAGAGAGCATTTTGGCGAAGGGACAGGCGAGGGATATCACCGAAGACATTAGTTCTGTCACCCCCGTCGAGAAAAACGAAAAGGGAAAGGTCCACGCGCTCAATCTCTGGCAGAAACAGGGCGATGTTTTTATGAGAGCTGGACGCTACGGCGACGCGCGGGACAAGTACGAGAAGATTCTGTATGAGGATCCCTACAATACGGATGCCATCCGCGGTCTGAAGAAACTCAATGGGGAACTCCGCCGTGCAGTAGAGGAAACGCGGCGCTCAACAGTGTCAGAACGCATGGCGGAAGTCCGTTGGAACGGGGTACCGGCGAAGCTACCGCCAGTCAATTCCGCCACAGTGGAAGATGAACTCCGCGCGGGGAATCTGGACAGAGCCAAGAGTATGCTGAAACAGATCATCCTCGACACCCCGGACGGGCCCGAGGCGGCCAAGGCGCGCGAGGGCTTGCGGAAACTGTACGCCAGGGAGTTCGCGCAGGCGGCCGCCGAGGCTGCGGACGATCCCCTGCCGCCCGCACCGCGTGTGCCGCCGCCTCCAGTCAATCCCTTCGTCCTCACCGAGAAGGACAACCAATCGACCTTCGCGCTGGAAGCCGACACAGCGTCCTACACACTCGCGCGTCGCTACATCCGGCAGGGCTACCTCCC
>JAGLDW010001458.1 GCA_023145395.1 Lentisphaeria bacterium
TGTCCCTGTTCCAGATGCTGAAGCGGTCGCATATGCGGGCGTGCACACTCAGGGATGCGAGCAGATCGACCACGATTTTCAGGCAGGCTGTCTGGCTGTAGTGTTCCCGGGCGGTGATGAAGCAGTAGTTGAGGTTGCCGAGATCATGGTAGACCGTGCCGCCGCCGGAGAGTCGCCGCAGAAGAGGGATGCGCTTGCTTGCAAGCCAATCTAGATCGCATTCTGTCCAGGGGTTCTGATTACGGCCGATGACGACGGATGGCTCACTCACGTAGGTGAGGATAATATGCTCCGCCCCGCGGTTGCGGAAGAGCATTTCCTCAAGGACAAGGTTGAACACGGGGTCCGTCTCGGTCGATGCGATGAGCCTGAGGGGGTTGTCGAGCAGTGCCATGTCCAAACTGCGTCCTCTTGATAATATCGAGCTAGGCACGTATGCTTTCTGCTCCGCGTGTGTGGATTGCCCTACAATACCATTTCATGGAAAGATACCCACGTCCTCCCCATCGGCAAATGGCGCCGCCTACGAGAATGGGGAAACAGCAGAGTATGGGGGGATGGAGTCCAAGATGAAATCAGCTTCCGCCAAGTCTTCCTCCCCTCCAACTGGTGTTCTCGGTGCTGGCAGCCTGCGAATCCTGGGTGTGGACACGGCATTGCGCACGACGGGGTTTGGGATTGTCGACGCCTGCGGAAACACGTTTTCGCCCGTGGACTGCGGTGTGGTGAAGACGACGCGTAGCCAGCCTCTGAGCGAGTGTCTTCGCCGTCTCGCCGGCGGCATGCGCGAGCTGGCTAAGACGTACGCTCCGGATGTGGTCGCGATCGAGGGCGCATTCTACTGCAAGAATGTGCGAACTTCGATGGTGCTGGGCTCCGCGCGTGGCGCGGTCATCGCAACATTGGCCGAGATGGGCATCCCGATATACGAGTATGCGCCGAGGCGAGTGAAGCAATCGGTCTGCGGATTTGGCAATGCAAGCAAGCAGCAGGTGGCGCTGCTGGTTTCACAGATACTCAAGGTGGCGGTGGGAAACTTGCCCGATGACGCGACGGATGCGCTGGCGCTGGCGATCTGCCACGCGCAGGCATTGGCCACAAGCGGAGGGCTGAGCGTGCCTGATCCGTTGTGATTGAATCATGCGATGGAGTCCCAATCCTAGAGAGAGATTTCGATATGGTGACGGAAGCGGTCTTGTTTGATATGGATGGTGTTCTGACGGACTCGGAGCCGGTCATCAACGCGGCGGCGATCGCCGGGCTCAGGGAGTTTGGCGTGGCGTCGCAACCCGAGGACTTTGCCCCGTTTGTGGGCATGGGGGAGGACCGCTACATCGGTGGCGTGGCCGAGAAGTACGGCATGACCTATGTGCCGGAGATGAAGCGTCGCGTCTACGAAATCTATCTGGAAATCCTCCCCGGAATGGTACGGGCGTTTCCCGGTGTTCACGAGCTGCTCGGAAGACTTCGCTCCCTTGGCGTGCGGCTCGCCGTCGCGTCGAGCGCCGACCGTGTGAAGGTGGAGGCGAACTTAGGTGCCATCCATGTCGATTTGGCATGGTTTGACACGATTGTGGTCGGCGAGGATGTCGAGAACAAGAAACCGGCGCCGGACAGCTATTTGTGCGCCGCTCGTAGACTCGGCTTGTCGGCGGAAGTCTGTTGTGTTGTGGAAGATGCTGTCAACGGCGTGCTGTCCGCGAAGAACGCAGGTATGCGCTGTGTCGCCGTGGAGCAGAGCTTTCCTGCGGAACGCCTGCTGCCGTCCGGCCCCGACATCATCCGGCCGGGAGTCGCCCAAATCACACTGGCGGACCTTGAGGTCGCGCCTCGCGGCTAACAGCGGGAGGAAAAAGCGTGCGGATACCAGTCATCGAGCCCGGAGTGAAGATAGGCACACATGTGGCCTCCGGCGCCAGCGACGAGTACCTGCTGTTTCTGGCACAGCTTGGGATTCGCCATGTGCGCGTGCATTTTCAGCCCGGTGCGGATGGCTCGAGTCATGTCATGCATACCGTGGACCGGTTCGGCGCGGCCGGACTCTCCATCTTCAGTGTGGTTCACCTGGGCTATCAAGCACCGGAAGTCGCCCGAGGACTGCCTGGCCGCGACAAGGTGATTGGTGGGCTTGTCGATTTCATCCATCTCATGGGCCGGCTCGGGTTGCACACCCTCGAGTTCGATTTCTTTCTGTACGCCCCCTTACCCGCAACCGGGCAGGCGGTGACCCGGGGTGCAGCCTCTCGCGAGTTCGACTTGGCAGTGGCTCGCCGTCTTCCGGACGCATTCGACCAGTGCTACGGAGAGGATGAGATGTGGGATTC
>JAGLDW010001459.1 GCA_023145395.1 Lentisphaeria bacterium
CTGCATCCAGATGATCCTCCTGTGCCGTCCCTGCTTGGCGTGGCCCGAATCTTCCGGGGCATGGATTCTTTCCAACGCGCATTCGAACTCTTCGACAGTCCGGCGTTCGGCGCGTTGTTTTGCGTAGGTACATGGGCGGAGGGAGGGCAAGCGATGGGGGTGGACATTTGCGAGGCGCTTCGGTTGTTCGCCAGCCAGAAAAAGCTGTTCACAGTGCATTTCCGCAATGTGACCGCGCCTCTGCCCCGCTTCACCGAGACATTCATTGACAATGGCTATGTGGATATGGTCACCGTCATGCGAACGCTCTCGGATGTGGGGTTCGACGGCATCGTCATCCCGGATCATTTCCCCTCGTTGATTGGCGACAGTGAGTCGCGGGCGGCTCTCGCAAATGGGATTGGCTACATGCGGGGACTTCTTGACGCTGTGCGTCCGTGTGCCGCGACTAAATAGACGAAGGCTCCGTGGCAGAATGAAAATGCCCTGCTCTGAACGTCTTGGCAGGAGAAAGGCGGCTTCCGATGCTCGCGATTACAAATGCGACAGTATGGACGATGGCCGGTCCACGGTTGGACAAAGGGCGCGTGCTGGTTGAGGACGGACGCATCGTCTCCGTGGGAAGTGGACTCGACATACCCGCCGACGCCGATATCATTGACGCTGCCGGGATGGTGGTGACACCCGGCCTGATCGATGCCCATTCGCACTTGGGCCTATGGGAGAGCTGCAACGGATTCGAAGGCGCGGACGGGAACGAGAAGACCGATCCTGTGACACCGCACATGCGTGGAACGGATGCTTTCAATCCGTTGGATGTGACGGTCGGAGAGGCACTGGCGGCGGGCGTGACCTGTGCGGCGATTGGTCCCGGCAGCGCCAATGTGATCGGCGGCACCTTCGCCGTTGTCAAGACTCATGGAACACGTGTTGATCGGATGGTTCTGCGGGATCCAGTGGCGATGAAATGCGCATTCGGCAAGAATCCAAAGGCCGTCTATGACGCGAAGGGAAAGAGCCCCAGCACCCGAATGGCAATCGCGGCCGTGTTCCGAGAGGCCATGTTCAAAGCACAGAGGTACCTTGCCAAGGTTGAAGCGGCGGATGGCGACCCCGATAAGCTGCCTGACTTTGACATGAAATGCGAGGCGCTTCTGCCAGTGCTCCGCCGGGAGATTCCCATCAAGGCGCACGCGCACAGAACGGATGATCTCTTCACCGCATTGCGACTGGCCCGCGAGTTCAATCTGCGCATTACCCTCGACCACGTCACGGAAGGGGCATTGATCGCTGCCGAACTCGCTGCCGAGGGAGTCCCATGCATTGTCGGACCGAGTTTCGGGCACCGGACAAAGGACGAACTCCGCCACAAGAGTTTCGAGACTCCGGGAATGCTTCACGCCGCCGGTGTGGAGGTTGCGATAACGACGGATTCACCCGTTACGCCATTGGCCTCCCTGCCGTTGATGGCGGGTATGGCGGTAAAGGCAGGTATGCCCCGCGAAGCCGCCTTGGAGGCGATCACCTCCATTCCAGCGAAGATCCTGGAGGTGGACAACCGAGTGGGAACCCTAGAAAAGGGAAAAGATGCTGACATTGTCATTTTCGACGGAGACCCTCTGGCTCTCGGCACACATGTTAAATATGTCTTTGTCGATGGGCAGAATGTAGCGCCCACTTGGTAAATCACGGTGTAGAGACCTTGCGGTTCGTTCTGAAAACAACCAACAATGTTCCCTCTTTAAAGGGAATCTTTCGGTTCTCCCTGTCCGCGCAAACTGCGGCAAATGACAGAAAGAGATGAAAATGGGGGGATGTGGCGAAAAACACTCGTTGGCGCGCTTGACTTGTCGGT
>JAGLDW010000146.1 GCA_023145395.1 Lentisphaeria bacterium
ACCTGGCAGTGTGTGCTGCCGAGTCCGTAGCCAATCTCATAGGTGAGCTGCCAGCCGCGCCCGTAGTAGAGCAGTCCGAGATCGTCACGATCGCCATGATTGAGAGACGGACCGAAGCGGAGGAGCGCGGCTTGCGCGTCGGCTTCCTTCCCGTCCCGCAGGATGGCGATGCCCTTTTGTCCCATTGCCCAGCAACCGTTCACTCGCGCCGCCAGGTCATCGGGCAGCGTCTGCGACATGTTGTCGGGGACCTCCGCGGCATGGAAGAGCATCCAGCGGCGGAAGCTCGCGCTCGAGTTGAGGCGAGCTCGAGGCACATTGCCTTTGGTCAGGAATCCCAGGATTCGCAGTCCGCGCTCACGCGCCTCTCCGTGTGCGAAGGCGGCGAGCCATTCGGCGTATTGGTAGTCAGTTCGCGTGAAGGGACGTTTGCCGGGGATCCGGCAACTGCTGTCTGGTCCCGCGTCTCCGTAGTTTGGGGTGTGTCCGGCGCAGAGCATGACGGAGGCGGGCAGGTAGTAGAAAGAGCGCATGCGGGCGTCATCGAACAGATCGATGCCGTTGGGGTGCCGCTCGGAACGCCAGTTGCGCAGGGGCAGGACGTAGGTCAGGTACAGATTGCGCGCATGCAGCGCGTAGCCGAGGGAGGTCTCGTAATAGCGTCCGTCCCGGTCGGCATTGTTCGCGAGCATGGAGTAGATGGAGTAGGGACTGTCCACGGCGTTGGTCACCCAATGCTCGATGCCGAGAAGCGCGCCCGCCGCGAGCGCACCCCGCATGTAGTCCGCGTGTCCATTGTGCAGACCACCGGAAAAACTGTGATCGAAGCAGTAGCCGCCACCATCCATGACCAAATTCCGGTCGATGTTCTCGCGCCGCGTCATGCCGGCATGCGACACTCCGCTTGCGTCCACCGTGCCGACGGCACGCTTCTGGAGGCGGGGGGAAGGAGAGAAGGTTCGCTGAATCCCAGGCCGGAGCGAGGGGCGGTCAAGCGTGTCGCTCGAGTAGATCAGGTCATAGGCGTCGATGAAGACCACAAGGGTGCGGGCGACCTGGTACCAGGGACGGGCGAAGCGGCCGGAGGGAGGACTACTCGGGTAGTCCCAGGAGCCCGAAGTCGATTCCGGGTAGATGCTGGCGAGCAGATCGAGGAAGAGTCCGGCGCGCGCGGCGTAGATTTCGTCGCCAGTGAGCGCGTAGGCGTTGGCGAGTGCGGGGATGGCGCGGGTGGTCCACTGCTCGGTGACCCAGGAGTTCCAGATACCGAGGAAGTAGTGCATGCGCCCATCTTTCGCCTGGTACCCAGCACCGTCGTCGGGGTGTTGTGCGTTGGGGAAGGCATGCCCCTTGCCGCAGGTGACCTGCCCGGGCTTCTCCCAAGAGCAACGAGCGCCACCCCAGGTGCCGAAAGAGGCGCCGCAGGCTGGGCATCCGGTGAATCCATAGGCGTAGCAGGCACCCGGCTCGGGCAGGAAGGCGCGCCAGTGGGCATCGTCGTGCTCCATCCAGGGAGCGGCTTGGGCGAGAGTCGCCTTCTTCTCGCGCCGTCCCCACTCGGTCGAGTCCGCACGTTTTCGCGCTCGGGCCAATTCGTCCGGCGTGCTGCTGACGCAGGGATGTTGTGCGCGTCCCTTTGGCATGGCTTTCAGGCTCCTACTCTTGAATGCGAGCGTGCGTGGTGGTTGTATGCTGCGGTTGGGATCGAGATAGACCGCAAGTTCGTCGAGCCCCAGGTAGGTTTTCGGTGCCGCGACAGTCAGAATGCTCAGCTCGAATCCCGTGCACGTCTGGGGTTTCTCGAAACGCACGATGCGCATATTGCTGGTGGGCTCGTCAATCCTGTGCGTCACCCCGTTGTCCAGTCGCAGCTCGAAGCTGCTCCACGTAGCGTACAGGCGCGGCAGTTCCTTTGCGAAGACGTCAATGCAGATCGTGTCGAACGTGACGGATTCGTTCCACTTCACACGTACGATGTGCGGCAGGCTGGGCGTGGCTGCGCTCGCCCAGTGGGTGTCGGCGTTGCCATCAAAGGCACGGTGGATTCCGTACTTTGGATCCTTGGTGGTGGAACGTGTGTCCGCGCTCTGGAGCGCCTGTCGCGCCAGGTTGACAGGTTGCGCCCAAAGCGTGCCAGAGCAGGACAGTGCGAACAGAATGCGAAGCGCGCGACTCATTGCTTTCACCTTGCGTTGACGGTGGACTGCCAGACGACACGAATACCCTACTGTGTAGACGGGCGAATGCTCGCCTGTGTTTGCAGGACCCCAACGACCTTGCGTCGTTG
>JAGLDW010001460.1 GCA_023145395.1 Lentisphaeria bacterium
TTCAGGACAGGTGGCGTCTTTTCGGGAAGTTTCCCCTTCACTTCATACTTGTGGTCGCGTTTCGCCACAATCTCGATATCGAAGCGCACGGTTTCGGAGGGTTTTTCTCCGGCTCCGGCAAGACTTTCGAGAGTCTCAAGCACGTCCCAGCCCTTGACGACTTTGCCGAATACCGTGTGCTTCCGGTCAAGATGCGGAGTGGCCTTGAAGCAAAGGAAGAACTGGCTGCCATTGGTGTCCTTCCCGCTATTTGCCATAGAGAGAATACCCCGTCCCGAGTGCTTGTTCGTCGCGGGTTTGATCTCATCGGGGAAACGATATCCCGGTCCTCCGGTCCCTGCCCGCCCCTTGGCTCCCGGTTTGGAGTTTGGGCAGCCGCCCTGGGCCATGAATCCTAGGAGGATGCGATGGAAGGCGGTGTCTTTGTAGAATCCCGATTCGGCGAGCGTGATGAAGTTGGCCACCGTGTTGGGCACCTCGTCTTCAAACAGCGCCACGAGGATCTCCCCCTTGCTGGTGGTGATTCTAGCCACTGGGGTAATAACCTTGCCGTCCAGCCGCATCACCTCATGTTTCGAGAATTGCAGCAACTTCTTGTCCGTGCTCACGGTGTACGTGTCGGCCCGAAGTGTGACTTTCCCCTCGTATTCCCTACCATCGGCTAGAGTGATCTTGGCCGCCGTGGCGGTCGTGCAGAGGACGAGTGCGGCACAGGTCGTTGCTAGGAACGGAAACGCTCGGGTCATGGGAGAATCCTTTCGGGCTCATGTCCAATGGAAAGAGGACGTGCCTGTGGTCACTTCTGTTCGATGATCTGGTGAAGAATCGTGTGGTAGCCCGCACCATCTTTCATCTGCTGTTCAACCTCGTTGAACAGGGCAGCCTCCCGCTCGACTTCTTTTTTGTGGAATGTGAATATGGTTTGTCCAATACCAATGCGGTCACCGTCCTTCAGGATGATCCCCACGCCTTCCTCAATGCGTTCATCGTTGACGCTTGTGCCATTGCGGGCGCCCTCGTCCACAACTACCCACCTCTTGTCGTCGAGATGTCGAACCGTGCAGTGCAAGCGGCTGATTTCCCCATCCGTCAGGATTTGGATGGTGCAGTCTTTACCGCGTCCAATGCTAACGAGGTTCTCGACTAGCTGCTCTTCCTCGCGCTTGTCGTCCAAGGTGTATTCCAGATAACTCACTTTCGGCTCCTCCATCAGCATTCGTCCGCCCTTGTCTGTCGAGCGACAGTCCAGTGAGCAGAGACGATAGCTCTCTGCGCCTGAAACCACGCTGTCCTTAACTTGCTTTCCTCAAAGAGGTTTGCAAATGGGCCCGGAATTTCCTTCCATGACCTCGCCCCTATTTCCCTTCCCTTGAGGGACGCCTCTCTCCGCGCCCCCATCCAGAAGAGAGTGCGTTCACAAGGTTTTCCGGTTCGATCGGGCTCTCGGAAACAAGTGTCAGTATGGCTGTTTCACCTCCGTGGAGCGACACGGTCGCACGTGTGCCGGAGAAGGGGGGAGTGAGTTCCACATCGCGTTCGAACACCCGCACCGCCACATTTGGAAGTGGTGCGAGATGATGCTGGCGCACGTGTCGCACGAGGCTGACGAACCAAATGAATGCGCGTTTTCCGTCGGGCTCGACCATGATGGCTGCCGCCGCCTCGTTGAGGGGAACCACGATCACATCACTGTCCGAAGTGTCCGGACTCGCATCTGTCGCCGCGAAGACGAAGTCGCCAACACTCCAGGGAGCCAGTTTGCCGAGAACAGGCATGGTCGCGACGTGCGTGGCGCTCTCCAAATGTTCTTCACTGAAAGAGAAACCTCCCTTTTGTCCCAGCAGTGTGACATTCACGCGCAGAGCACCGCAGTCGAAACGGCGCTGATCGATGCCAGGATCTTCCGTCTTGAGTTCTCGTCCCACAGGTGCGAACCGCCAACGGAGACGTGCCTGGTCGTCTGTGGCAGTGGTTCCGCCGTCGGCTCGGCAGCGCAGCGCGGAGAACCCGACAAGGTGGTCGCGCCACACAGCCCAGTGCTGGATCTGGGCCCAGTCGGAGCGTTCATTCAGCGCCCATCGTTCCCCGGGCAGCCAGGGCATGTCGTTCCAGTATCTGCTGTGGATGTGGGAGAGACAGGAGGATGCCGCCACATCAGCAATCGTGGTGAAATGAGTAGTGGGGTTCCATCCCAGGCAGCGGAACTCGGCTCGCTGGCGTTTGTGTTTTGGCTGATCCGGGCTGCGGTCTCCGCAGAGCACTTCGGCGAAGACGCCATCGAGTGCGCTGTGAAGTGGAAGCATGGGCTCGCTGGTGTCCGCGATGTAGGCGCCTGCCAAGCTATCACAGGTCTGGCGCATTCCTGTTGCCGCAGTGAAGTCGTCCCAGTGGGATCGCACGCCCTGGAATCCGGCATCAGGAAACACGCGCCGAGGGGACGGACGGCGAGGCGAGGGCAGGGGATATTCATCCAGCACACAAAGAAACGTGGCGGCATAGGTTGTGTGTTGGTAGTTGTACCAGTTGGGGTTGTTGGTCAGGAAAGAGGGGAGCCGATTCGCCACATTGTCTGCACGCTTCGCCGCCGCTACCTCCGCAACCGCCCGGTTCCGACCATCACTCAGCAGTGCGGCGAGCATGCCAGGAACTGCTGGATTGACGGGATTGTAGAAGGAGTGCTTGAGCCAGGAATGCTCGGCATCGGTCAGCAACCCACTGCGGTGCTGGGTATTGACGAAGTAGGGGGCAAGACGCCTGAGCCACTCCATCCCATAGGGGTCGCGGGTGATCAGCCAGTAGAGCACAACCGATTTGGTGACCATCTGCTGATAGCCATGCTGGGGGGGAGTGCCGTGGAAGTAGGCAACCCCGCCGCCCGGCCAGAGCACGTTCTCGTAGCGATGCAGCGCCCTGGTCGCTTCGGCGGTGAAAACGGGCTGGTTGCAGATTTTTCCCGCGAGTGCCAGTCCGGAGAGGTAGTAGAACTCGGGATTCGCGTACTGGCCATTGCAGATGCTGTTCTGCATGACGAGCATGGCATCTCTGGCGGCGGCTTTCACGGAGGTTCTCCAGCGTGTGGCGCGTTCCTTGTCCACAGCGCCTGTTTCCAGCCAGAAGTAGACAGCGCCAGCAAAGGCGTGGAGGCCAAAATAGGCGCCGAGCCCTCCATCGTCCCAGTTTCCGTCCGCTCGCATCTTCGCCAAGCTGTCAAGAAGAAAAAACGCCTGGTCGCGGATCTTTGGGTCCTGATGCAGGCGACTCCATGAGTGCGTGTATGCACTGGCGGCGACCCAGGCGATGTTCGCATCCTCGGCCTTCCCTCCGTAGACAGTTCCATGTTTTGGGGATGCAGCGTCGCGCACCACCCGCTGCAGGCCCCCAACAGCACGATCCTGCACGGTCCAGCGGCAGAAACCTACCAGATCATCAGGCACAGTGCCCAGCTTGTCTCCATCGCCAGGCGTTCCCGCGCGAGTCATGAAGCCTTGCAGAATCAACACAGAGAGGGCGAGCGCTGTGTAGTGTGTGATACATGATTTCATGTTGCATTTCCTGCTCTTCCCAATGAGTATGCATTGGTGTTGTAATGGTCGTTCAAAGTCTTTGGAATCAATAGAGCCCCAGAACTTGAGGGGAGCAACCGCTTCTGGTTCTGCGGACACCGCACTGCGGACAAGGCGGGCTCAGGCAGTCTGCCTGGTGGCTCGGGACCTCCGGAACCGAGGATGCCTTTCGATCCATTCTTCAATCTGCCACGGAGACAGTGCTGTGGAGAGTTGCTTTCGGAGAGTGTCGAAGCTATATGCTGAGCTGCGGAAGATGCAAGACAGAATTTGTGCAGGATCGGTTTGGCAGGAGTGCGATGAGTAGGCGGAGTGTTGCAGTCGGTCTGATTCTGGCGGCGGCTCTTTGTGGTTGGTGCTATTTCAGCGACCACGTGATACGAGCTGGCGAGTTGGTGGGCAACATGATGCCGGTCGTTGTATTCGGCGGGTTGGTTGCGTGTCTGCTTGCGCTCGGTGCGCTTCGCCTGGCTGGACTCAAGCGACTCCCCAGCGCTGCTGAGATTACCGTTGTGTTGGCGCTGCTTCTATGCGTGTGTGGTGTGCCCGGTCGCTTCACGCAGTGCATGCCGGCCAGCATTCTGTGCCCCCGACACGACTATCGACTGCATCCAGGATGGCAGCAGCAAGGAGTGCTGGAGTTGGTGCCGTCGCAGCTCATGCCCGATCCGTCGGGGGACGAAGACCGGGTGCTGAACGGTTTCATCACGGGTCTGGGTCAGGGAGATCGACGCATTTCCTTTTGGGATGTGCCGTGGCGGAGCTGGGCCAAACCACTGGCGTTCTGGGTGCCGCTGATGCTGCTCTTGACGGCATCCACCCTTGGCCTGGCAGCTGTCTACCATCGGCAGTGGGCGCATCACGAGCAGCTTCCGTATCCTATCGCCACCTTTGCCCATGCTTTGATCCGGGATGACGACGACAACGGCGGGCATCTGTTCGCCAACCGCCTGTTTTGGCTGGGGTTCCTCGCGCTTCTGACTATCGAACTGAACAACTATTGCTGCCGCTGGTGGCCCGATGTGCTCATCCCGGTGTCGTTGCGTTTTGACTTCAGCCCACTGGCCTCAAAGCTGCAGACAATTGTTCGTGGCAAGGGAATGGGCCTGTTCTATCCGCGGATCATGCCCGTGGTGGTGGGATTGGCCTTTCTCCTCGCCTCCGACGTGAGTTTGTCCATGGCGGCCGGACCGTGGATCTACTGCCTGTTCGCGGGCATTGCTCTAGGCTATGGGGTGGAGCTTCGCCCAGGACGGGAGATGGCGCTGAGCATCGAGACCTTTCTGTATTCCGGGGGATACTTCGGCATTTTTCTCATGTTGTTGTACACGGGGCGCCATTTCTACTGGAATGCTTTTCGGCGCAGCGTCTGGGCGTCCACGCGGGAGCAGATCCCCGACTACACCGTGGGTGGCATGCGCATCTTTCTGGTCTGCACGGCCGGTTCGTTTGTCCTGCTTCTTTTTGCGGGGATTCCCTGGTTCCTTGCTGGATTGTATTTGATGTTCGCCCTGATGGTGTACAGCGTGGTGAGCCGGATCGTGGCGGAGACGGGGGCATTCATGGTTGGCACCTTCGTGTTTCCTGGGGTGTTGCTGTGGGGATTTTTCGGTGCCACGGCGTTGGGACCGCGGTTGATGGTGACGCTGTTCATGCTCTCGACCGTGGTTTTGCTGATACCCGGGCGTGCCCCAATGGCTTTTATCAGCCACGCATTCCGGCTTGCCGATCTGTCTGGCAACCATGTCTCGGGCACGGTCCGCTGGGGGCTTGCGGTCCTGGTTCTCGGCTTTGCCATCGCCGTCCCGGTCTCCATCTACTGGCAGTACGACCGGGGCACGCCGAACTACGGCTGGCCGCGCCGCGCCGCGACGTATCCCTTTCAGAACACGGTGGAAGCCATTCACAAGCTGAAGGCGCAGGGGAGATACGCCGAGAGCGAGAAGGCAACTGGTCTGGAGCGCGTGCGGGCCTTCGATCCGAGTGGGCCGCATGTGGCCGCTTTTGGCGCTGCTGCCGCGCTGGCGATCCTGTTTGGTGCAGGACGGCTCAAGTTCCGCCATTGGCCCTTGCATCCTGTCGTGTTCTTGTTTCTCGGAGGGTCTGCCGCGATCAGCATGTCCTTTTCGTTCTTTCTGGGTTGGCTGGTGAAGGCGACCGCGAGCAAGTACGGTGGAGCGCGCATGTACCGCGTGCTGAAGCC
>JAGLDW010001461.1 GCA_023145395.1 Lentisphaeria bacterium
CCACCGCCGCCACAGACGTCGGTGTTATCGCAGTCGAAGTCGTCGCAGTCGGTGAAGTTGTCACCGTCGTTGTCAGCACCGTCTGAGCACAGGGCGTCGGTGTTTTCCACGTCGCCACCGCCGCCACAGACGGTGGTGTTGGCACAATCACTGTCGTCGCAGTCGATGGCGTTGTCGCCGTCGTTGTCCTGGCCGTCTGAGCAGAGGGCGTCGGTGTTTTCCACATCGCCCCCGGAGCAGGGTTCTGTGTTGGCGCAGTCGCTATCGTTGCAGTCAAACTGTCCATCGCCGTCGTTGTCCAGTTGATCCGAACAGCGCGCGTCGGTATTTTCGGGCGTGGGAGTGGACCGAATCTGGCCGCAACCCAGGGAACCGAAAACGAGAAGTCCAGCCAGGATAGAGCTGAGGATAAATTGAGTTTTCATGGATGCCTCTTCTTGTTTGAGGGAAACACCAAATTTTTTCGAGTTTTGCACAAGAACGGGGTGTTTTCAACATGCCCCAAGCGCTTCTACGGCTCGAATGTCCCATTCTGTGAAAAACTCGTGCTTCCCCCCGTGCTTCACGTGCTTCTTTTCCAGCAGCCTTCCCGGAAATTTGTTAGTTTAGCCTGGATGCATGGCTCGTAAAGGTTTGAACCGGCATCTGCCTCTCGTCGGCTTGGGGAGATTCTCTTTTGTGGAAAGGAAACCTGCCATGAGAAAATTAGTTTGGGCGTACTTCTTGGCTGCGGGTTTGTTTGCGTGCTCATGTGGATCGGGATTGGATGGCGGTGAGGACGCGAGTGTGGATGCTGGAGAAGATGCGGGCGTGGATGCAGGTGAGGATGCAGGTCTGGATGCGGGAGAAGATGCGAGCATAGATGCAGGTGAGGATGCTGGTCTGGATGCTGGTCTGGATGCGGGAGAAGATGCGAGCTTAGATGCTTCTACTGATCCGGTGAATGCTTGCGTGGGTGCGGGTGGGGCCGGTCATGTGAAGCTTGTTGCGGCGTATTGGGCGTCATCGGCGGCCTATGGTGATTATCTCTCCGAACTCGCGCCGGTCTTGCACGCGGGCCACGTCGACCTTGGGCGGCTTGAGGAACCCCTGCCAGCCGGGGTCGATGTGATTGTTGATCTTCATTGGCAGCTTTTTGACTACACGACCCATGCGATCCGCGCGGATATCGAGACTCGACTGGACGCGATCGAGGCCGGGGTGAATCCTTTGCTGAATCGCTTGGTTGCCTTCTATCTCATCGACGAGCCTTATCTCGGCGGGCACTTGATTCCACGAGGGGAGCT
>JAGLDW010001462.1 GCA_023145395.1 Lentisphaeria bacterium
TTTCTCGACGAACTGCCCGAATTCAGCCGCAACGCTCTGGAAGTGCTGCGCCAGCCCCTTGAGGACGGCAAAGTCACCATCTCCCGTGCCGCTGGCAGCGTCACCTTCCCCTGCCGCTTCATGTTAGTAGCCGCGATGAATCCCTGCCCGTGTGGCTACTACGGCGATCCCACCCACGAGTGTCGTTGCGCACCGCAAGCGGTGCTCCGCTACCGCAGCCGTATCTCGGGACCCCTCCTCGACCGCATTGACCTGCACGTCGAAGTGTCGGCAGTGCGCTATGAAGATCTTGTCGCTGTGCCGCGGGGCGAAAGCTCCGAAACGATTCGTGCCCGTGTGTGCGAAGCCCGCAAACGCCAACACAACCGGTTCGTGCACAGCCCAGATGTTCTCTGCAATGCAAACATGGAGCCTAGCGATATCCAGGCGTTTTGCGCCTTGGATGACGCAACGCAGGATCTCATGCGGATGGCAATGACGGAATATGGCTTCAGTGCGCGGGCCTATGACCGCATTCTAAAAGTCGCCCGCACCATCGCCGATCTCGACGATTCCGATTCCATCCAGGCGTGCCACATCACCGAAGCTATCCAGTACCGCACCCTCGACCGGGCGCACTAGTGAGCGCCACCCCAAAAAGGCATCCAAAGACAATGCGGTTCGATTTGCACATCCACACGTGTCTCTCCCCCTGTGCTGACTTAGAGATGGCACCGCGGGCCATCGCTCGGGCCGCTGTTGCGGCAGGATTGGGAGGGATCGCGATCACCGACCACAATAGCGCACGCAATGCACCGGCCCTGCGCGAGGCCTGCGCTGAGGTAGGACTCGACTGTTTGTTCGCGCTGGAGGTGACAACCGCTGAAGAGGCGCACGTACTCACCCTTTTTGACAACCTCGAACAGGCTGCGGCCATGACCGAAATCGCCTATGCGGCACTACCGAAGCGGGTCAACCAGCCGGAAATATTTGGCGAACAGCCTGTGGTCAACGTGGACGAGGAGGTCATCGAACTCGAATGGCGCCTGCTGGCAGCACCGACACGCCTCACGCTACGCGAAACAGGAGATGCC
>JAGLDW010001463.1 GCA_023145395.1 Lentisphaeria bacterium
GCGGAGCGGTAGGTGTAGTCGGTGGCGTAGGTGCCGCCCTGGCCGTTGTCTTTCCAAAGGGTGGAAACCACGAACATCGACGGGATCACATCGCGCACCGGCCACTCCGCGCCGCTGCCCTTGACGTATATGTTGGTGTCGGTGAGCGGCAGGTATTCGATTTCCGTCGAAACCCCGTGCTCGCTTTCGGACCGGTAGCCCTGCACGACCCTCGTCAGCCGCGTGGCCGCGTTGGTGTTCATCCCGACCCAGCTATGGATGTCATCATGCATGTCGCCGCAAGGCACCCCGAAAACATCCGGCAGCCCGTCGCCGTTGAGATCAGCCGTCGAATAATAATGGATGTCGCTTGCCGTCTCGAACACGGAGCCGGTGGTGTAGTTGAAGGTGAAGGTGCCATCCCCCTTGGAGAGCCCCACCCAGCGGTTGTCGGCTCCGTCGCCCAGCGTCCCGGACCGCGAACCCATGCCGCAAATATCCATCAGCCCGTCGCCATTAAAGTCCCCGGCCTGCGCCGTGATCAGCGGCCTATCGGCGGTCAGCCCCGAAGATAGCAGGTCGACTCCGGTCCGTCCTGAAAAATCGAAGGTGCCGTCGCCCCGGGAGAGCCCCAGCCAGCACATGCTCGAAATCGGCCCTACGCTGCACAGATCCGTCAGGCCGTCGTTGTTAAAGTCCCGGGCGAACACCATGGAGGCATCGCCCTCGCACCCGGTCCAGGCCTCCAGCGCCGCTGGAAGAAAGTTGGTTCCGGAAGTGTAGGTAAACGTGCCATCCCCATCGGAGAGCCCCACCCAGCAGTTGTTCCCGTAGGGGCGGTAGCCCAGGCTGCACACATCCGTCAGCCCGTCGCCGTTAAAGTCGCCGGTTTTTACGTCGCACCCCGAAGAGTAGTTCATGCTTCCTCCAACCAGTTCGGAATAGAGGTTCTGTGCCTTCAAGCCCGATTGAAGCATGTCGGAACCCGAGGTGAAATCGAAAGTGCCGTCCCCGTTGGAAAGCCCGACCCAGCGGGTCTCTCCATAGTTATAGGCATCCATCCCCACACAGAAGATATCCGCCAGCCCATTTCCGTCAAAGTCGCCGGTTAGCACCAGGCAGCCCTCGTCGCCCGCCCAGGCATCCAGTCCCGACTCCAATATGTTGGAGGTGAAATCGAAAGCAAACGCCCCTCCGTTCGTATTGGCAAGCCCCACCCAGCACTCGTCCCCGTCGGGTCCCACGCTGCACAGGTCGGGAAGCCCGTCGCCGTTGAAATCGGAAACCTGCACGGCGCACCCATAATCGCCCGTCCAGGCAGTTGGAATATTGGTTCCCGATGAAAAGTCGAAGGTGCCGTCCCCGTTGGAGAGCCCCAGCCAGCACTCGTCTTCTTCGCGACCCACGCTGCACAGGTCATCCCGCCCGTCGCCGTTGAAATCCGCAACCTGCACGGCGCATCCGTCCACTCCTTCGTCATTTGCGGAGTTGTCCGCAAAGGTGTAGGACTCCAGGTTTGCCGGAAGGAAGCTGGTGCCGTCGGTAAAGGCAAATGTGCCATCGCCGTTGGAAAGCCCAACCCAGCGGTTGCCGCGGGAGCAGATAGAACCCACGCTGCAAACATCCATCAGCCCGTCGCCGTTGAAGTCGCCCTGCAGGCAGCGGTCTTGCCCTTCGGGCAATGTTATCCTATTTGTTAGACTATTTCCCGGAAAAGCATCGGATCCCTCCGTGTATTCGAAACAGGCGCCCGCCGAAAGCCCGCTGTATTCGAAGCGGGTTTCGGGCAGGCTGTCCTCCCCGAAAAACTGCTGGATGGAGACCAGCAGGCTCTGTCCCGCCACGCTGTTGGTATAGGTCAGGCGATAGTCGTGCATGTAGGCATCGTTGTGCTTCATGGTGATCTTCGCGAGCCGGTTGCTCTGCACCATCTTCGCCCCCATGAAAAAGCGCAGCGAAGGATCGGGGCGGTCTTCGTATTCAAACTCCACCGAGCTGTGCGTATCCAGGCTCTCGCCCTCGTTGCCGGTGTACTTGATCTCGCTGATCCGCGA
>JAGLDW010001464.1 GCA_023145395.1 Lentisphaeria bacterium
GGACGCGTGCGGATTCCGGAATTGGGCAAGATCGAATTGGCCATCGCCGTTGGGAAAAAGGATCTCCGAAAATACGCCATCCACTACCTCGAGGGAATGTTCTCCCTTCTTGGCGACCCGAAAGCCGTCTCCGTACGCCACATCGGGACCTCGGCCAGAGACAGTCTCATGGTGGAATTCGCCGACGGCGCAGTCGGAATGATCCATGTCTTCATGGATATCGCGCCCGGCGGAGAACTCAACGTGTACGGCGCCGAGGGAAGCTTGCAGGTTTCCCATGGAGGCGCCTATCCATCCTTCCGAGCCAGTCTGGTGGAAGCAATTCGATCTTTTCGGCAGGGCTCGCCACGGCTTGATTTCGCCAAGACGGAGAATGTGATCCGTACGCTGATCGGAGCCCGCGAAAGCCTGGAAAATGGTGGGCGCATAGTCGATCTTGACTGGTAGAAAGCCAGGCGCCACAGAGAATGCAGAGCAAGATTGCTCCCGCAACCCAAGTCCCTGAGAAAATCAACCACGGAGGCACGGAGACACGGAGGAAGAAGTATACATGAGATCTGGCGATTTCTCTCTGCCGTCAAACTGGCAAAGCGAACTCGCCAGATGATCTTGTTCTGGAGAACACGGGAGAGACAAATCGGTAGTTCCGTGAACTCAAAAAGAAGAAAACATTGCCGGAGCTGGAACCGGTCGGAGACCGGATTCAGATCCGACAATCTCCTCTTCCGCCCTTCTCCGTGTCTCCGTGTCTCCAGCGCAGCGAGTGGTTCGATCTGAGCGCGGGCCGACTTCGAGTAACAACTAGGAAGATGCCCCATTCTGACTGTCACAGAGGAGAACGCACGATGCACGTGAAGGAACTGCTGAGTCTGAAGGCGAAAGTCTGCCTCGTGACCGGAGGCGCTGGACGCTACGGAAAATGCATTGTCGAAGGGTTGGCCGAGGCGGACGGAACCGTGATCACCGCCTCCCGCAACCTGGAGGCGAATCAAAAGGTCGCGAATGCCTTCCGGGAGCGGGGGCTCGACGTGCACGCCCTCGCATTGGATCAGGCGGATCATGCTTCGGTGCTCGCGCTCAAGACCGCCCTGGCCGAACAGTTCGGCGGCCTGGACGTGTTCGTCAACAATTCTGTGGCGCGTCCCATGAAGGGGTACAACGCGCCTCTCGAGCAGTGGGAGGAGTCCATGCGCGTCAACGCCACGGGCATGTTCGATCTCACCCGCGAGATGACCGACCTTCTCATCGAGCGCGGTGGCGGCTCCATCATCCACATCAGCTCCATGATGGGGATGTTCGGGCCGGATCTCAGCAACTACGAAGGCACGGACATGGGCGACCCCGCTCCCGACTACTTCTTCCACAACGCGGGGTTGCTGAACTACGCCCGCTACCAGTCGCACGTGCTCGCGGAACACAACATCCGCGCCAACTGCATCAGCCCCGGCGGCCTGGCGGCGGCCGAAATCCAGCCCGAACGCTTTGTCCAAAACTACACGAAAAAAGTTCTCTGCGGACACCGCATGGCCAACCCCGACGACATCAAGGGCGTGGCCGTCTTCCTCGCCTCGCAGGCATCCGCCTACATCACAGGCGAAAACATCCTCATGGACGGCGGCATGCACTGCTGACCCGCGAAGTTCGCAAAGCCTATCCCAAAAGTGATGCGGAACGGCCCACGAGCCGCCGCACAGCACATCCGCCGTCCCATGGAGGGCCGATGTCCC
>JAGLDW010001465.1 GCA_023145395.1 Lentisphaeria bacterium
CAAGGAAAAGCTCTGGATGTGGGCACACCTCCTGCGTGGGGCACGGGTCTGACCGGCCCCGAAGGGGTGCCCCGCAGGGGCAAGGGAAGACCCGAGCCCCACGCAGCTGCCTGTTTCTCCGCCGTTTCTCCGCCTACACGGCAAAGCCAAGGAAGCTGGACAGTTTTTCCCTCGGTGTATCCCAGCCCAGGCACTTTCGTGGCCGATGGTTTACATATCGGTCAATCCGACTCAACTGCTCCACAGCGACCTCGGCGAAGGACGAGCGTTTGGGATAAAGCCTGCGGATCAATCCGTTGACGTTCTCATTCGTGCCCCGTTCCCAGGCATGATAGGGATGGGCAAAGAAGACATCCATCTTCAGCTTCCTGGCGATCTTTTCATGCCCGGCAAACTCCTTGCCGTTGTCGAATGTCACCGTTCGACGTGCCCGGGCAGGCAGGCGTAAAAACAAATCGATGATAGCCCGCGCCACCTCGTCAGCCCTCTTGCTCTGCGTGCGGCCCACAAGAGTGAAGCGTGTGTTTCTCTCCACCAAAGTGACCAAATACCCTGTCCCTGCCGCGCCATTGATCAAATCACCTTCCCAGTCTCCAACACGCAAACGCGTTTCCACTTCGGCCGGACGGGTGTCGATCATGCGCTGATTCAGAATGCGCCCACGTCCCCGCCCGTCCAGTCGGGGACAACGCCGCCATCGCTTTCTCCGAACCCGCGTGAGGCATTTCCAAAGGGTTCCGCCGACCTTGGCATCCGCATAGATGTATCGGTAAAGCGTCTCCTTGCAGACGTGCGCAAAGCCTTCCTTCCGGGCTCGTTCACAGATGATCTGCGGCGTCCATCCCTCCTCCCTGAGCCAGGGCTCGGCATACGCCAGAATCTCCTCCATGAATCGCCGGGGGACATACCTTCTTGCTCTTGCCTGCGCCTTGGCATGGGCTTGCTGATGGCGATAGCCATGGCCCCCGGTGTTCCTTTGGATCTCCCGGCTGATGGTGCTGGGTGAGCGCGCCAGTCGTCTGGCGATCTCTAGAATCCCGTTGCTCTCTTGACGCCAGCGATGGATATGCCTACGTTCTTCTTCGGTCACTCGATGATACATGTTGTTCTCCTTATTTAACGTTATGAAGAACGCACCTTATCGTGTGACCCTTTCTTTGCTCAAGTGTTGCAATAGCCAGTAGCC
>JAGLDW010001466.1 GCA_023145395.1 Lentisphaeria bacterium
CTCTACTTCGATGCCCCCTCCGGGAGCGCGACCTTCCGCGAGCCGCTCAACCCCCGCAAGGAGGCGGTCGAGCGCTATATCGTCCAGCATTGCAAACGAATGTTCTTCACCTATGGGCTACAAGCCTTCGCACTGCTCCAGGCGCTTCACTGGTTCGCGGACTTCCTGGAAGACAACGGCCAAGGCAACGATGCCAGCCGTGAGCAATTGCGGGAAACCTGCCGGACGCTCTACAAAAAGCTCTGTGAGACAATCCACCCCACGGATGATGGACTCGCACTCTTCCAAACCTTCCCCGACTACCCTTTCGCCACATCCCCCGGAGAAACCCCGTGACCCAGCCCCCACAACCATCAGCGAAAAAACGCCACCGCGGACCCCGCAGAACATGCCAGCATGTCTCCTCGGTGCATTCATGGTGAGGAGGGGAGGAGCTGTAGACCCAAGAAAAGCCCTGAGGAAGTCTTTGATCTGCTCAGTATTCCCGCTTTCGATGGCGGAGAACCAGAGTCCGTGTCCGGAGCCGAGATAGGTTCCTCCAAGAAGTGTGTTGAGCCAGGCGGAGGAGGGACTGTCAGAAGAGGGACTCAAAGTCTGTCGGTGGGTTCCGGCGGATTCGACACTGGTCACATGAATTGCGGGGAGTCCCAGTTGTACCGGCAACTGGGCCTTCGCCGATAGGCCCGTGCTTTCAATCAGCAGATCAATGCTATCACGCCGTCCCAACCGACGGACCCTCAGTTTCTGTACTTCCTGGTGCTTCTCTCGAAACGGGCCATACAGGCAGCCTCAACGAGTGGGATGAAGGGATGGTAAGCAAGAGCAGATTCTCCAAGGTCAAGGGCATTTCTCCCCCGGAGAACCAGCAGGCGGAGTTTGGTTCTCTTGCCCGCAAGTGGCTCGACTCAACGAAGACATTCAGGGATGCAGAGGAAGAAGCGAGATGCCTCTTCCACTCCCTCACCCAACGCGCATTCCGAGGGGAGTTATGACTAAGACAACGACGCCGGAAATCACGGAGAAGGGACGAAAACGACAAAAGGGACCCAAAGGACGGGAATACAGGTCGCAGAGCTGTGCGATTTGGCCCTGCCGGCGTCCCTTGGGTCCTTTCCGTCCTTTCCGTCCTTTTTTCCAGGCCGACGACGACCTCTCGGCAGCGCCAAGCCAAAAGGACTCAAAGGACTCAAAGGACCAAAAGGACATGGAGCCAAAGAAAAGCCCCCAGCACCGGCGCCAGGGCACCGGCATCACGCGCTGCCACCGGTGTCTTCCTGCCCGGCGTCCCTTGGGTCCTTTCCGTCCTTTCCGTCCCTTTCCTCGCCACACCTAGGAGCGCCACATCATGACCGAGCCCCTGATCCTTCCCCACGGCGGCTATCGCAAGCTCTTCTCCTACCAGAAATCGCAGATTGTCTATGATGCCACCGTGTATTTCTGCAACCGCTTTGTCAGCAAACGCGACCGGACATTCGACCAGATGGTGCAGGCCGCGCGTTCAGGCAAACAGAACATCATCGAGGGCAGTCAGGCTTCCGGAACATCCAAGGAAATGGAGATCAAGCTGACCAGCGTGGCTCGGGCCAGTCTTGAGGAACTTCTTGAGGACTATCATGATTTCATGCGTCTGCGCGACATCGAGGAATGGCCTCCCGAACACCGGTATGGCCAACGTCTGCGTGAACTGAACCGACAACCCAAAGCCACCTACGCCACCTTCAAGAAAGGCATCGAGCATACAGACCCGGCCATTTGCTCAAACGTGATTCTGGGTCTCGTCAAAGTGACATGCTTTCTGCTTGACCGGCAGCTCAAACGCCTGGAAACCGATTTTTTGAACGAAGGCGGCATGCGCGAGCGCATGACCCGCCTGCGCCTCGAGGAGAGGAAACGACAACAGCACAGATCATGACAACGAACTTTTGCCAACACCGGCAATCTCCGGGAACCGACGAAAACGACGGAAACGACGGAAACGACGGAAATACAGGGCCGCGGAGATCGTGCGCCATAGCTCTCGTGCGCGCGCAACCTGCGCATGCGCG
>JAGLDW010001467.1 GCA_023145395.1 Lentisphaeria bacterium
TCGTTGAATTGTTCAGCGACTTCTTTGGTTTTTTGCCACTTGTCTTCCAGCGTGTAGTTGTAGCTTTGGCCGTCCTCGAAGTGGTCGGCCATCCCGGCGAAATCAAGCCCTTCCACATCACGTGCCCAGCGGTAGCTGTCCTCGGGGATGCCGACACCGTCCGACAGCTCGGAATGGCTGTGGATCTCCCCGTAGTAGACGCGCCACGGCCCGACTGCCATTTCTGGGCAGACCGGATTCGTCACCCCCATCAAGCCATGCTCGTGATCGACTGCCTCGATGCGGGTGACGCCGGCGTGCTCCACGATGGCGCCCGGCACCGCCAAAGTCCCGCAGGCGGTCGCCGGCATCTTGGTAGTGACCTGGTTCGCAAGCGATCCCTCGACGGCGTGCAACTCGACCGTGCCGCTGTGGTGGTGGTCGGGGTTGTGGTTTTCGAGGTCTGCCGCCACCACTCGAACGTCGAACGGTTTGCCCACGTCAGGAGTCGCCGGAGCGAAGCAACGCAGGTATTTTGCGCGGTTCCCAACGACTGTGATCGCTGGATTCGGCACGACCGGGCGAAAGCTGCCATCCCCCTCGAAGTCCAAGGCGATGCGCATCGGCAAGCTCTTTGCGCGCTCGTTGATCACCTGGGGTTTGCAGGATGGATCGCCCACTAGTACCACGACCTCGTCGCCTTCGTGCAGTTCGCCTTCCTCGATGATCAGCTCGACACAGAGGAAGACAGCGCCCGCCGAGTGCACTTGCACGGCGATGGACACACCTGGTTTCGATGCGTCGGCCGTGATGCGTGACCCGTAGCCCGTCTGACCGTCCGGGCCCTGGAAGCAGCGCAAGGCGATTTGCTCGTTGAATCCGCCGAAGCTCATCGGGAAGTAGATGGCGACGCGTCCGTTGCGACACAATGGCGTCTCGCCGATCCGGATGGTGATGGTGACAGTAGCTCTCTCGCCGGCCAGTACTTGCTCGGGAGTCAGCGATGCGGTCGCGTCACACGGCGGCCGCCGAATCCAGTCGTAGAGCTGTTTGCGCCAGCGTCCCCGCAATCGCCAGTAGTAGTGCATGTACACATGGTACGGGGACAGCCCGTCAAGCGTCTCTGCGCAATCGGACATGTCAGTGATGTACTTCACAGTCAGAATCTCCCAGGGATTGCCAATGGTACGCATTCAGATCATTTAGACTGAAGGCTGTTGGGACCAATTCTATTTGAAACCCAGACGCCTTGTTCACAGCAAGGCCCATCAAGCCCGACCTTCATCCTTCGTCCTTCATCATTTCCCCCGTCCCAGCCGGCGGCTGTCGCCAGTGAACCATAGTCAGCGGAATTAATATGCTGACAAACACGATCCACGCCAGTGCCAAGGCGCCCGCATGCCCCAGATGTGGCCCAGTCAGACGGATGACGATCAACATGGGCAGGATCGTGAGCATGATAACCGGCATCTGGCGACAAAATGTGTACAGGCTGTGCCGGGACTAGTAGGCAGTCACGACGCCCACCATGGGGAACAGCGTCATGAAACCCCCAAGGCGAGACTTGAGGGTCAACAGCAAGGCGATTGTGGCCAAAACTACCAAGTACTTGGCCCAAACGGACATGGGCGACCGATGGCCTGGTTCTTCCCGGTGCGGAATCGACAGGGCCAACGCCTTATGCCGAGGCACCTTCAAATAGGCAATCGCCGTCGTCTGGATAGGCACAGCCACCAAAAGACAGATGTCCCAGACTCCGAACATTTCAACTCCTTCGGCGACTTCAGACGGTTCCAGCGTCGGTTGCCTGGGCGAACAGATCCACGATCATCTCACGTGTCTTTGTCACGACCGTTTCGAGAGATCCCCGGGCCAGCTTGGACCAGTATGTCACGTCAGGGCGGGCCTCGTGTCCGCCGCGCTCCCATGCCTCCGCCGTCGGTAGATAGCCCACGTAGTGCGAGGCCATGTGGGACGGCCACACGAATGGCGCTGCGGACCGCGTCTTCAAGGCAAGCTGCCCCTCGACAAAGGGCTCGCCCGGAAGCCCGACGATCGCGACGTCCCCGATGCGGAAGACCTGGACTTCGTAGGATAGAACAGGTGAGCGCTGCCGCGCGAGTTCCACGCTTCGTGTCGATGCGGCCAGGAACCATGTCGGGTCCACGGACACGCTGCCATCCGGGTGCACTTCCGGTCCCGAGCCTTCGCGCAAGATGCGCTCGACGTCTGCCAAACGCGTTGCCGGGATATCCCGATAGGCGAGATCCACACACTGCATTCGCCAATCCAGTCCCACCTCCCTCGAAAAAGTGATTTTCTCCACAACGCAACGACTCATGGCGGCCAGCTTGCGTCCCATCCGGAGATGATCGGGTGCAAGTTCGGGGTTGAACGGATCCCACGGGTTGATGTTGCCACAGCAGCCGTTGAGCACGATGGGCACGCAGGCGTCACCGTACTCCGCAAGCACTTGTTTGGACCATGCCCCTGGCCAGTCCGCTGACACGCTGGTGTACGTCTCCGGGTTGCCGAAGAGGTTGACTGGGTGGCAGGTGAAATGCAGCAGCATGCCCAGCATCTCCCCATCCAGCGCGCGCACCCCAAGCACACCAACTTCAGGATCGGTGGGCCCTTCCAGATAGCAGAGTGTAGTTGGCCCGCGTGGATCGTCGATTTTGTGTGCCGGTCTTGGCATGATGATTGTGCCATCACGCGCAATGCCCCGGCGGTTGAAGGCCAGCCCATCCGCGATGCCGCGTCCACAGCCAATCTCCGCTGGACGCATGGTCGTCCCCGCCTCGATTGCAGCCTGAATGGCCTGCTCGGCAGCAAAATCCCCATAGGCCTGCTCCGCTCCACAGACGTACTCCGTCTCCGGCGTGGTCACGAGCGGGAAATCGGGATCGAGCATGAAGGCGCCAAGGCTGGGAGCTGAGTGAGTCTGCGTGGCGCAGATGAGAACCGCATCCGGGGACATCTGCAGATGCTCGGACACCGCCCGGCGGATCGCATTGCTGTAGGGATCCATTACTACTGTGACATCCAGTATGATGATGCAGACCCGTCGCCCTCCCGCCTCCAAGACCATTGCCTTGGCATAAAGGGGATCAAGTACGGTCCCGGCCGGCCGGTGGTTTCCCATGCCGCTGCCGGACACGTGCGTGCCGGGCTGTGGCGTGATCTCGCGCTTGGCGGCGCCCGCCCTCAACTCATCCGCAGGAGTCACAATGTTGGAACTACTTGTCGGCATGATTGTCTCCTTCCATCGCTTGGTCCCATGGCTGCGGGGGTGTCGCCGTCCGCCAGGCGGATCAGGGGCGAATCGTAGCGTAACGAAGTCTCGACGGGTCGGCCGTTGACCGTTTGCGACAGGACGCGATTGGCGGCGCTGTCCCAGACCAACTCCATCTGGTCACTCTTGCCGACAACAGCCACTTTGCGCCGGTGGTCCCAGGGAGTCGGGCGTCCGACTGAATCCGCGGGCATTCCCCGGGCCTGGAGCAGACGGATGACAACCAACGTCTCCCCGGCGCGCCAGCCGACCGTGCTTCCTGCCTTCAACGTCAGCGGCTTCCGGGCGTAGACTTGGCCGTCCACGATCATTTCATCGAGCTTGCCCTTGTCGACCCGCCGAACAAGGTTGGTTGGCGGATCGAAGTTCACGTTGCCGTACTCGATCGCTCCGTCACGCAGAACCTGGTTTGCCGTGTCGAAGTCTGATGCCATCGATACACTCCTCCAAACCAACGTGGTTCACAGCGATTGTGTCCATACGCG
>JAGLDW010001468.1 GCA_023145395.1 Lentisphaeria bacterium
TTCGGCATCCTCTACGAACCGGGGAACCTCATGGCCGGCGGAGTGGACTACAAGGAGGCGTTTGCTGTGTTCAAAGGCTGGATCACGCACGTGCATGCCAAGGACAGTCATGTGATCGATGGCGTCTACTCGCGCACCATGCTGGGCGACGGAAGCATCGACTATGACTGGATCGTGAGCGCGCTCGAGGGCTCCGGATACGACGGAGACTATGCCCTCGAGTACGAGATCGAGACGATCGTCCCCATCGAGGAGGGCCTGCCGAAATGGCTCGCCCTCTTCCTCGCCATCTGACGGAGTGGCTCGGGACCTCCGGGACCGAGGGCGGTCGTTGCGAGGCGTTGCGAAAATCGGACAGGCTACTGCCGCACGATCCGGACAGGGGCGTGGCGGTAGGTTGCGTGCAGGCAATAGACCCCGAGGGATCGTTCATCGAGCACGCGGAAGCCACGCGCAGTTAGCAATTCCTTGGCAAGCGGCACGTTCAATCCATTCGTGCCAATGTCCACAGCGCCTCCGTACAGATGGGAGGAGATGTAGCCTTCCGTGCGACGAGACAGGATGCGGTACGCATCGGCCGGAGTCAAAGTTCCGTGTGCCTTGCGATGGGCCACCAACTCCCGAATGTAGCTCGGATAGCCGTTGCGGCAGTACATCCCTTCCAGCTGTGCCTGCGTGAAGTCGGCCATGAGTGTGGCCTGATGGTAGAGCGTGCGCCGTCCGGAGGTGATGCGCAGCGGACGCCCCGTCTGTTCATGATAGGCAGTTGCGGCACCGCTCAAGGCCGTCACCAGTCCCGATGCCAATCCCTCGGACGAACAGTTCCAGACCAGTACGTCCGATGTCTGCGCCGTTCCACTCATCATGCCCTCCCCTGTCGGTGTGTGACGAGGACTCGTGCACCCGGCCAGCAGGACAAGTGCGAACAGACAGCATGCCTCCCGAGCTACCCTTTCAAAATCCACTTCAAACATGGCAAATCCATTCCTGTCTGGACCAGTAGACAGACCGCAGTCACGACAGTGCCCGCGATCAGCACGCCAATCACATTGGCGACGGCGAACTTGCGGCGGTCCAAGCCCAGCAAGAACGCGCCGACCGCTCCCGTGTAGACTCCGCTGCCCGGCAGCGGGATGCCGATGAACACCGCCACCCCCATCTCCCCGTATTTGTCCACATAGGGCTTCAGCTTCTGCCTCATGTGCTCCATAATGGGCAGGATCCAGCGCCGGAACCAGGAAAAGCGCTCGAACCATGCGAGAATCGGCGCCAGCACCCAATACACTCCCCAGCCAAGCACGATGTTTGCCGCCATACAGATCAAGACCACAAACGGCCAGGAAAGTGCCCCCTCCTGGATGCCAAAGCGCTCGGACCCGTAGAGCATGCCAAAGGGAATGGACGCCCGCAATTCAAGCGCGGGAATCAAGGTAACTAGAATCAGAAGAATAATCTGCTTGATCATGCGCGCCTCTATGATGTTTCCGCCCGTATCCCATTTCGCAGGGCAGACTCACGCGGGCTGGACGCCAACTGCACGGCGGAACATATCAGCCTGCCTCGACCATACAAGGTCAAACGCCTCCCCCACAATGTCGGATCGCAGCTGTTGTCCAAGTGTCCACTTCACGGGATGGGACCGCCTGTATCCAGAGTGCGAGATTGTCGCGATCTGCGATA
>JAGLDW010001469.1 GCA_023145395.1 Lentisphaeria bacterium
AGCGAAGCGGCGGCAGTTCTCACCGTCCCCGTCCATCCTCTTGTTCGGAAACTATGTGTTCATCACCCCGACACGAGCCAAAGTACACCGACGAGCAGTACCATTGCCCCAATCACCATCAGGACAGAGTTGGTGGTCATCTTGGCTCTGTCCTCAGGGGCGAATTCGTTTCTTGCGATCTTGCCGCACTTCGTGCATTGGAATGCCCCAAAGGCAGCATAGAATAGTGCCCCGACCAATCCGGCGGCTACCTGAGCACCGGTGCTGTGGCCTCGTTGAACCGGTTCTCCGCATCTTGGACATTTGTACGCCATGCTAATTCTCCTTTCTGCCGAACAAGTGATTCTATGGTTTCTTGATATCCTTCCGGGGGTGCCCGATGGGGGCGTCTCCGAGTCCAAGATACATGGCCTCGGGGAGTTGACAAGCTCGGGAGCACGCATATAATTGTCGATATCATTACATATTCGTATGTTCTAGTTAGGAGAGGATATTCATCTTGATCAGGGTCCGGATGCACTTTGCCGGAAGTTTGAGGGTCGACACGGTTGGCCTCCGGGTGTCTGCGAATTTGATATGTGTTTTCAGCTCTTTCAATCTACGATTACGGTTGATGATGCCGGACGGCGCTTCCCAAATCGTATTCCGCACTCGTCGGCCGAAATCCGGGCCGCCATCGTTTCATCAGACACATCAGAAGTCCTTCAGGCACCGAACAGTGATTCCAGGAGACGAAGATTCTCGCCAACCGCCACGTTGTCGGCATCGTCGGCCAGGGCGCGGACGCTCATGGACTTGAAGACCCAGACTTCGTAGCCTCCCCGGGCAATCTGGTCCTGCGACGGGAAGTAGAAATGGGAGCCGTTGGCATTGCTCAGGCTCAGCGTGTGTTGGAACGGGCTGCAATCCCGCAGTCGTAGCGTGATCTCGCTGAACACTTCGAAGGGGAAGGGCACGAATGCGACCGGGCCAATGGACACGAGGGTTTGGTGCAGCTCCAGATGCGTTTCGTGTGGCGTCTCCGAACGGCTTTGTGCGAGGCGTGCGCACAGTGCCTTGTGGGCCATGACACGCAGTCCGGAAAGCTTCTCGGGGTCCTCCATGTCGCCAATTTCCCTCTCGATCAACTCCGATGCCGGAAGTGGCTCGTAGGGCAGGCGCATGAGTCCGGAAACCACACGCGCATCGACATCGCGAAACTCCTTGATTGTTCGAAAGGCGTCCACTGCATCCAGCGCGGCCTTGCCGCCTAGTTCGGTGGCGAACCGAACGTCTGCTCCGCCAGTGGTCTGTCCGTTCGAGAGTCGCGGCCCGCAGTCTCCCTCCGCGCCATTGAAAAAGACGGTCAAAGCGCCGGATTCCTCCTCCAGTCGATCCACCATGGGCCCCGCCCAGTCGCGAGTGATCTCGGGATTTTTCCCTGCCGCCGTGCAGTGCGCCCCGTAGTGAATCAGATTGACGATGGG
>JAGLDW010000147.1 GCA_023145395.1 Lentisphaeria bacterium
CTTCGTTGCTTCGCTCGGGACACACTTAACGTGTGCCCGCTCGCTCGCGCCTTGTCAGAAATCAAAATGGCAAGCAGCAAAATGGTAAGTTATTTCCGCGCGGACCCTAAGGAGTGCGACCACACGCTTCCCCGCCCCAGGCATCCTCGGCAGCCTGAATCCATGCGGTCCACGCGCCTTGCCAAGCGTCAGCAACTAAGCTACAGTTCAAGGGAAATGGACGGAGCGCGGAACCCCAGCCGTCTTATCACCCGACGGGAGGCACCAGTGAACAATCCCCAAATAGATGCCTTCATGGAGGCTATGGCCTTCGAAGCACTCACCTTCGATGACATTTCCTTGCTCACCCTGTACTCGGACTTTGCCCCCTCAGAGGCGGATATCGGGTCGAAATTCAGCCGAAACATTCCCCTGAAAGTGCCGTTGGTCAGTGCTGCAATGGACACGGTGACCGAGAGCCGGATGGCCATAGCAATGGCGCTTGCCGGTGGCATCGGGGTCATTCACAAAAACCTCTCCACCGTGCAGCAGGCAGCGGAAGTCGTCAAGGTGAAGCACTACCTGAATGGCCTCATTGAGAAACCGGTTGTCTTCCGGGACGATATGCTTGTCTCGGATGTCATGAACGCGAAGAGTGAGGAAAACTACACCTTCAGCGGCTTCCCCATTCTCGACACGCATGGAAAACTCGTCGGACTTCTCACGGCTCGGGACGTGAAGTTCCTGACGGACTACAGCATGAAGGTGTCCGACGCGATGAGCCGCAAGCTGGTCGTTGGGAAACCTGGCACTACCATGGCCGAGGCGTTCGACATCATGGTCGAGAACAAGGTGGGGAAACTGCCGATTCTGGCGGACGACGGCTCCCTGCTCGGACTCTACAGCTTCCAGGACGTGCGCACGCTTGCCGAAAACATCTCGCCGGAGTTCAACCGCGACGCGCGGCATCAACTCCGAGTCGCTGCCGCCATCGGTCCGTTTGATGAGGAGCGCACCGAGGTGCTGGTGGCTGCAGGTGTCGATGCCCTGGTGATCGACACAGCCCATGGACACAGCAAGAATGTTCTCGACACTGTCAAACTGCTGAAGAAACAATACGACGGAGTGGATGTCGTGGCGGGCAATGTGGGGACGGGAGAGGCCGCACGCGCCCTCGCTGATGCTGGCGTCGATGGCGTCAAGGTTGGGGTTGGACCCGGCTCGATCTGCACTACCCGCATCGTGGCGGGTGTCGGAGTCCCACAGGTGACCGCCATCTACAGGGCGGCCAAGGCCGTCGATGGTGAGGTGCCCATTATTGCAGACGGTGGAATCGCGCATTCCGGAGCCATCGCCAAAGCCTTGGCCGTCGGCGGTTCCTGCGTCATGATGGGATCGTTGCTGGCGGGAACGGAAGAAAGCCCTGGAGAGCGCATCCTGCATCAGGGGCGGACGTTCGTGGTATACCGGGGCATGGGTAGCCTCGAAGCCATGAAGACGGGCAAGGGAAGCCGCGAGCGATATGCCCAGGGAGACATCGAGGAGGCGGCAAAACTTGTTCCCCAGGGAATCGAGGGCATGATTCCCTATAGAGGTCGGGTCGCCGAAGTGCTGCACCAGTACGCCGGAGGACTACGGTTCTCGCTGGGCTATTGCGGCTCGCGCACGATCCACGAGCTTCAGACCAAGGCGCAACTCGTCAAAGTCACAGCGGCAGGCAGACAGGAAGCCCATCCGCATGACGTGAAGGCGATCAAGGACGCTCCGAATTATCGGGCGACGTAAGACTCTTCCGAGGAAGAATAACGAAAAAGGAGGACAAGACGTATGGGATGGCTAGTGGCTCCACTACTCATTGCCGCCGTGCTCGCGCTGGGGGCGGTTATTGTCTTCGCCATGTTCGCAGGACTTTGGATCGAGGCCAAGGCGAACCGCGTGCCTGTGACCCTCCCGGGCATGGTCATGATGCGCCTCCGGCATGTCGATCCCGCTCAGATTGTGAAGACGACCATCACTCTCTGGAAGGCCGGTGCCGAGGTTTCCCCGGAAGATTTGGAGGCACATATCCTTTCCGGAGGAAACCTCCCTGCGGCTTCGGAAGCTCTCATCATCGCCCAGAAAGCCGGCTTGGACACCACTTTCAAGGAGACTGCCGCCATTGATCTCGCTGGCAGGGATGTGCTCGATGCCATCCGCACACGCGTCAAGCCCAAGGTGCTCAACTGCCCCCCGGAGGGAGCGGGGAAAAGGGGGATCACTGGTGTCGCGCAGGATGGAATCCGCCTCGCTATTCGTGCGCGCGTAACCGTCCGCACTCGCCTGGACCGAATTATTGGAGGTGCCGGACCCGAAACAATCCTCGCACGAGTGGGAGAGGGGATCGTCGCCGCCATCGGACAAGCAAAAACCCACAATGAAATGCTCGGTAGGCCGGAGAGGGTCACCGAATACCTGTTGGCGAAGGGACTGGACAGCGGAACCTGTTTCGAAATTCTCTCCATTGACGTTGCCGACATTGACGTGCTCGACAATGCCTCCGCCAAACTGCGCTCGGCACAGGCAGAGGCGGACAAGCAAATTGCACAAGCGAAAGCGGAGGCACGCAAGGCAGCCGCCATCGCCGCTCGCAGAGAAATGAAGGCGAAAACCGTCGAGATGGAGAGTAAAGTCATCGCCGCAGAGGGAAATGTGCCGCTCGCAGTAGCCTCTGCGTTTGGTGAAAAAAATCTGGGAAGACCCCGACCCCTGCCCCCAACTGTGGCTCATCGAGTCCGTTGGAGGATAGCACGATAGAAAGGAAATTGCGCAGAGGTCTTGATCTCCCTCGTAGGCAGTTCTACTGTACAATGCAGTAAGGAGTTGACATACTGGAAAAGCGTTGCTACATTCGGACTGCCTACCACACTGAGGAATGAGGATGGCATACACCCCCCTTCGGCGGGATGCGGAGCAGAGAGGACACAGCATGAACACTCTAACAAAACAATTTGCTCTATCGATTTTTGTCCTCGCCCTTTGTGCAGGATTGGCGTCCACGCCAGCCAGCGCAAAAGGGAAATCGGCAAAAGCTGTCGTTCGAAAAATAGAGATCGATACAGGCGTGTCCACACCCGAGTACAACGGTGCCTCGAGACAAAGCTCCAAAGGACGCTGGACAAGAATCGAGATCGAGTTCGAGACGGTCGGGGGAAGCAAGGGCTGGATCAGCGAACTCGAGTTCGAATGGAATGTGCTCATCGCCGACGGTGGACGTTTCATGAGGATAAAAAAGACCTTCTCTCACTTGGACGTGGAATCCGGCGAATCCCACAAGGCAGTGGTCTATATCAGGCCGAGCTTTATCAAACGCTGGTACAATAGGAAAAAAATCAGCAAGGGGGATATTGCGGTCCATGTGGAATTGAAAGTCGGCGGTGAACGCATTGGAAGCTACAACCAGAGCAAAATCCGGGGGCTTCCAAAAAACTGGTGGGAAAAAAGCGACAAGGGAAACCTGAAAACCTTCGAAGACGCGCTTCTCTCACGGGAGGAAACACCCTTCCAACCCCTGGACTATGACCGGTACGGACACATCAAGCCCGACAAACGGTGATGGCGGGCGGAAGTCCCCGACAATAAAGACGGGCAAACTGAACTCCAGAGTGATTTCGAGGACCACAGAAAGATGGCGAGAACGGAACGAATACTGGCGATAGATATCGGTGCGACCAGCATCAAGGTCGGGGAGTTCGAATACCCCGACAAGGAAACTGTGTCGCTGATCCGATTTGCCCACCGGGAGTACGAGGAGGAACTCACAGAGGCCTCCCGCTCCGTCGTGGTTGCCGGACTCCTCAGGCAGATGCTTATGGAGAACCGGTTCACCCCGAAGCGGGCGCTTGTCTCCATTTCAGGGCAATCCGCGTTCACACGCTTCGTGCGCTTGCCCCCCTTCGCAGCCGACGAGTCGCGAATTCGCCAGATCGTCGAGTTTGAAGCTAGACAGAATGTCCCCTTCCCGATGAACGAAGTCATTTGGGACTATCAGCTCATAGCCTCCGAAAACGAAGACGATATGGATGTGCTCTTCGTTGTCATCAAAAACGACGTCGTCGAACAGATGACCGCTGCAGTCCAGGCCGTCGGCCTCGACCCAATCCTCGTCGATGTCGCACCCGCGGCATGCTTCAACGCCGCGAGAGCCAACCATATCGGCGAGGAGGATTGCGTGATGATCCTCAATATCGGAGGACGAAGCACCAACCTGCTCTTCTCCGATGGAATCCGTTTTTTCGCGCGGACAATACCCATTGCCGGACACTCGATCACACAGCAGATCGGCAAGGAGTTTGGCATTGGCTTTGCAGAGGCGGAGGAACTGAAGAGACGGCATGGCTTTGTCGCGCTCGGAGGCGCCTACGCAGAACCAGAATCCGAGGTGGCGGCCGCGGTCTCCAAGATCATCCGCAATGTGATGGCGAGACTACACGGTGAAATCAATCGGTCCATCAGCGTCTACCGGGCGCAGCAGAAGGGCAACCGACCCGTCAAGCTCTACCTTACTGGTGGTAGCTCGAGCATGACCTACACCAACAACTTCTTTGAAGAGAAACTTCGCATGGATGTGGAGTATCTGAACCCCTTCGGCGTGGTTCAGTTAGGACCGGAGATCAACAAGCAGGAGCTTGAGGCGGTCGCGCACATGTTCAGCGAGGTGATTGGACTTGGCCTGCGCTATCAGTTCCCATGCCCCATTGAGGTGAGCTTGGTACCCGAGAGCATTCGGCGGCAGCAGGTGCTTGACAGAAAGAAACCCTATTTGATCGTGGCTGCCGCATGCTTGGTCGCCGTCCTGCTCCTGCTTTGGCGTGGAAGCGAATTCAAAGCGACGTTGATCAGAGATTCGGTCAGCCAGGGCGAGAGGGCATTGAGCCAGGCCCGCACCCAGATGAAACTGCTGAACAACGCCATCGGCGAAATGGAGGGCGCGGAGGCGGAATACGATTCGCTCAGAGTGCTGTTGCAGCGGCGTGGTTTCTGGCCAGGGGTTCTCAATGAACTGCAAAGACTCAAGCCCAACGACTTGTGGCTGACGAAAATCGAGCCAATCATGGAAGAGATAAGGGCGGAGGAGGACAGTGCTTCGGATGGGGGCGGAGGAAGTGACGAGGGGGGGGCGTTCGGGTCGGGTG
>JAGLDW010001470.1 GCA_023145395.1 Lentisphaeria bacterium
TGTCGAGAGAGAAGATGTGAAACGGGCCAGACGATTCATTGTTGAGAACCGGATTCTCCTCGGCATCCTTGTTGGGGCGTTCGCGATACGCGTGGTCTGGCTTCTCATGGCGCAACCCACACCGGTCTCGGATTGGTATGCGTATCGGCAACTCGCCGCGGATCTCATAGACCACCGACAGTTCGGATACCCGAATCCCACATCCGACTATCTCCCCGCATTCCCTGTGTACGTTGCGGTGTGGACCGTCTTCTCCCGAGCGGAGATTTGGCTTGGGCTCAGCTCAGTCGTGCTTTCGACCGTATCCGTGTGGTTGATCTACGCCATCGGACTTCGTGTCTATGTCCAACAGCGCACGGCGCTGATCGCAGCAGGTCTATTCGCGTTCCTGCCCATCTTCGTGATCTTCAGCCCGGTGCTTGCGAGTGAGCACCTATTGGTCGTGCTCTTGCTCTTGGCCATGCTCCTTCTGCTCAACATGGGTGCTCGGGGCGGTGTCACGGCTGCCCTCGTGGGCGTGCTCGCTGGTCTTGCGACGCTGACCCGCGGGGAGGGGGTCGCGTACATCCCGGCCATCATCATCTTCGTGTGGTTCGGATCGACTCTGCTCAATACCAGGGAACGGTTGCGGGCGACCGCGCTGGTTGTCGTGGGGGTCCTGGTCGTCGCCGCTCCGTGGCATGTCAGGAACCTGCTGATTACCGCTCCCGACCCGGGATTGTCGGAGAGCGCAGGTATCAATTTCTACTTCGCTCACAACGACTCCGGCATCTACGGATGGCACATGGAGGGCAGCCCGTTAGAAGGCCTCAATCCCGAGACTGCAAATCGGCTGGGCTGGGAACTCGGGTTCTCCTATCTCCGAGAGAACCCCGCGAACCTCCTGTGGGACATCGGATACGGAACGGTTGAGCTCATCAAGACGCCCGATTATGCGCTGTTCTGGAGCACCAGGGGACTCGAACCCGGCGGCGATCCGATCGAACCGGATTCGTTCTTCGAGAAGCCGGTACGGCTGAAGCGCGCGATCGAAGCCGCCCTTGCGATTCCGGTGCTGCTCGTACTCTCGGTCGCAGCGCTGCTCGCATATCGAACGTGGACCCGCCGTCTGGTGTGGTTGGTTGTCCCCCTCATGGCGGCGAGCTGGTTCCTGCGCACCGCCGTCTACTGGGCCAAACCCCGCTACGGCTATTTCATCTCCGTGCTCCTTGTCTTCATCGCCGCCCTGGCGCTCGCTGCGATCATCGACACGAATCAGAGAGTGGCGGATTCCGTGACCGAGTAGTCCCGCCTCGCGTCCGCTCGGGTCTATCGTTCTCGCATGAACACTTCGAT
>JAGLDW010001471.1 GCA_023145395.1 Lentisphaeria bacterium
CTCCTCCTGGACGAACCACTCGCCAACCTCGACGCGAAGCTGCGGCGGGACATGCGCTCCGAAATCCGCCGTGTATGCAAGGAAAGCGGACTCACCGCCCTCTACGTCACCCACGACCGCCAGGAAGCGTTGAGCATGGCCGACCGCATGGCCGTCCTCAAAGATGGGCAAGTCCTCCAAGTCGGCACGCCCGGCGAAGTCTACCGCCACCCTCTCAATTCCTTTGTCGCCAACTTCATCGGCGAGACGAATGTGATCTCCGGCACCATCCGCGAAGTCGATGACAAGCGGCTCGTCGCGGACACTCCACTTGGCACCATCGTCTCGTGCAACCCCCATCCACCCGTCGCCGCGGGTGACACGGTCCTGCTGTCCCTGCGCCCCGAAACGATCCGTAGAAAGCGGCAGGACGAAGTGCGGAACACGTTCCAGGCGACATGCCTCCAAACCACTTACCTGGGCGAACTGGCGGAGCATGTGCTCGGAGTACGCGACGAGATCCATCTCAAAATGTTCGAGATCAACCCGCGCACCCGGCCGGAACAGGGCACATGCATCGACCTGGCCGTCGATCCCGAGGATGTTGTCGTCCTCAACGACGGCTTGAACGTCTGACCTGGCCCCACTGTATGCCCAAGAATTCCCAACAGCTTTTTCTACCTGGCACGACTGGAAATCCGGCGTGTTTCTGCTATTTGTATATGTTTGGCCTTGTTTGCATTGCGTGACATTACGGGCCCAGACGACACGCGCAATTTCCGATAGAATGACCAGCCAGCAACAAAGGGTCCGCGCGGACCCAAAGCGGGCACGACGTGAGGGCAATCACACCATGACCGATCTCGAAAAGCAACTTCTGGATGCGCTGGAACAGGCCGAGCAGATGCTCGCAGACGCCGCGAACAACGCAGATGTCGAGGCGTGCCGCATCCAGTTTATCGGACGCAAGGGCGTCCTGCCCGCGCTGATGAAGAAGATGGGGGACGTGGCTCCCGAGGACCGTCCTGCCGCAGGCAAGACGCTGAACCGTGTCAAGCAGGGAATCACCCAGGCGCTGGAGAGCCGCGAGGCCGAACTGCGAAGCGTCGTGGCGGATGACGAGGCCATCGATGTGACCCTGCCGGGTCGTCGCCGGACCATCGGCAGCATTCACCCCGTCGCCCGGGTGATGGACGATGCGGTTGCCATCTTCCGCCGCATGGGTTTCGTTGTCGCCGACGGACCGGATCTCGAGACGGTCCACAACAATTTCGATGCCCTCAACACGCCCGCCGACCATCCATCACGAGATGTGCAGGACACGTTCTACCTCGAAGACGGACGCCTCCTGCGCACGCAGACATCCCCCGTGCAGATCCGCGTGATGGAGAGCCAGCCGCCGCCCGTGCGCATCGTCTGCCCCGGCCGCTGCTACCGCCGCGACACGCCGGACGCCACCCACAGCATGAACTTCCACCAGATCGAGGGGCTCTACGTCGATCGGAACGTCTCTCTGGCCGATCTCAAGGGAGTGCTCTCCGAGTTCGCCCGCGAATTGATGGGGCCGGACGTGAAAGTGCGCTTCCGCCCCCACTTCTTCCCCTTCACCGAGCCCAGCATCGAGTATGACTTCAGCTGCATCATGTGCGAGGGCAAGGGTTGTTCCGTCTGCAAGAACTCCGGCTGGCTGGAGATCTCCGGCGCCGGCATGGTCGATCCGAATGTCTTCCGCAACGTCGGCTACGATCCCGAGGTATGGACGGGCTACGCCTTCGGCATGGGCATCGAACGCATCGCCATGATTCGCCACGCCATCAACGACATCCGCCTGCTCTACGAGAACGATGTGCGTTTCCTCGCACAGTTCTAGACACGG
>JAGLDW010001472.1 GCA_023145395.1 Lentisphaeria bacterium
CTGGCACGGAAGGATTTCACATACGATGAAGACGTCGATCCAATGGCTGAAGAACTACATTGACATCCCCTGGGAGCCCCGTGAACTGGCCGAGCGACTCACGCTGGCTGGACTCGAGGTGGAAGGCATCGAGGAGGTGGGCGGTGTGGCCAAAGGCGTTGTTGTGGGTGAGATTCTCACCCGCGAGTCCCACCCCAACGCCGACAAGCTCAGCGTCTGCACGGTGGATATTGGCGAAGAGGGACCTCTGCAAATCGTCTGTGGCGCACCCAATTGCGATCCCGGCGTGAAAGCGCCTGTGGCGACCATCGGCACAGTCCTGGACGAGGACTTCAAGATCAAGAAGGGAAAACTGCGCGGCGTGGTCTCCGAAGGCATGCTCTGCGCGGTGGACGAACTCGGGCTCGGCGACGCGCACGAGGGCATTCTCGAACTGTCTGCGGACGCCGTTCCAGGAACGCCTCTGCGCGCTCTCTACGAGGCGGATGTGGTCATCGACTGGGAGGTCACTCCCAACCGCCCCGACTGGCTCAGCCACATCGGCATCGCCCGCGAGATCGCGGCGGTCACCGGCACGCTGGCCAATCTCCGCCTCCCGGAGATTCCCCTTGCGGAGTCCGCAGAGACGGCCGTCGAAACACTGACTTCCGTGGACGTGCAGGCGCCCGACCTCTGCCCGCGCTACACCGCGCGCGTCATCCGCAATGTCAAAATCGGACCCAGCCCCGAATGGATGCAGACCGCACTCCGGGCCGTGGGCCTGCGCCCCATCAACAACGTGGTCGACATCACCAACTACGTCATGCTTGAATGCGGACAGCCGCTGCACGCCTTCGACTACGACTTCCTGGCTGGACACCGCATCGTCGTCCGCCGAGCTGCCGATGGCGAGAAGATCACCACGCTCGACGACACGGTGATAAAGCTGACCACGGACAACCTGCTCATCTGCGACGCGGAGCGGGGCGTGGCGCTCGCGGGCGTCATGGGAGGCGCCAACAGCGAAATCGGAGA
>JAGLDW010001473.1 GCA_023145395.1 Lentisphaeria bacterium
CTGGCGTCCCGGAATAATCGGGGTGGGGGGATCTGGGTGAGGCAGAATACTGTTCTCTCAATCCGCGCCGGGCTTGTCTTCCGCTTGGAAGAACGTTAGTCTGCAGCGCAGACAAGGCACGGACGGTGAGATGAACATTCGCTTACATCGATGGCTGTGGCTGCAAGTGTTTCTCACGGTGGGCCTGGCACTGCTCTTCGGCTCCCTGGCCCACCGCGTGTTCGTGGTGCTCGATCAGGTGAGCGAAACCAAATCGCTCACGCTGCTGCGGGCCGTCGCCAGTGCCATTCAGGGCGCCATGCGCCATGGTCCAGACCAGCATGGACGCGTCTACGGCATTCTCGAAGAAGTCGCGCGCGACCCCGATGTGCTCAGCGTCGACATTCTGAACGCAGACGGTCGTCCCCTGATCTCGATCGGTCATTCTCAGCCCAGCCCGCCTGGAACACCACAAGTCAATCGGTTCGAGAACTCGAGCACACCGTTGGTCGTGACCATGTCTTTCGAAATTCAAGCGGGCTGCATGGCGCCAGGAGAATGTCAATGCTCCTCAGGCGCATGCCACTGCGCTCCGCATCTGAACTGGACGGTGCCCCCCGGAAACTACCAACTGGCCCTCGTCATGAATCGAGGCACCGCAGATCGGGTGATGCTCCCGGTGCTCGGAGTCACGCTCCTTGGGCTACTGATCCTGGTCGCCCTGCTAGCGATGTCTGTGCTCCTGGCGCGCTCACTCACGGCGCGCGAGAGCCTAGACCGAGACGTAGCCATGGAACAGGAGCGCCGCTTGCGAGTCGAGTCTCTCAGCCTTGCCGCGGCCGGTCTGGCTCACGAGATCCGAAATCCACTCGCCGCCATCCGGGGCTATGCCCAGATGCTGCATGAATCGGCCCCGGAAGGTGAGCCCCAAGAGCGATCCAGCCTGATGCTGAACGAGCTGGACCGGGTCGCGGAGCGACTCGAAGAGTTCCTCGGCTTCGCGCGAAAACGCGAGCCCCGCTCCGAGCCCGTCGACCTGATCGCCCTGGCGAAGAAGGTCTCAGCCTTGCTCATGCAAGATTTGGAGTCAGCCCAGATCGAGCTCCAGATTGTCGAAGCCAAGCCGCCTGTCTCCGTCCTCGGCGATGCCGGTCAACTCCAGGAGCTGCTGCTCAACCTCGTGCTCAACTCGGTGGATTCTTGCAAACCTGGAGGGCGGATCAGCGTTTCACTGTCCCGACTCGATTCGGGCCTTGAACTCGAAGTCCGAGACGACGGGCAAGGCATCGACCCAAAGGACTTGCCTCAACTGTTTGACCCTTACTTCACCACCAAGGAGCGAGGCAGCGGCCTTGGCCTGTCCATATCCAGACGAGTTGCCGAAGACCATGGAGCCAAGCTCACCCTGGCCAATGGCCCCGAAGCTGGCGTCGTAGCCCGGTTGCACTTTCCAAAAACAAGGGTGGTGCCATGAGTCATGTGCTGATCATCGACGACGAACCGACCTTCCGCGATATGCTCAAGGCGGCCCTG
>JAGLDW010001474.1 GCA_023145395.1 Lentisphaeria bacterium
CGAAGGTGTGACCGACCATGTCATCGACACAGTCCCTGTGGTAACCGATGGCACCCGATACCTTGAGTTCTCGATGGAGCGTCCGGACAGCGGATGGCCCAGGGGCGACTACAAGCTGGTCCTATATGTCGATGGAAAAGAAGAGGTGGCGCTTCCATTCACGGTAGAGAGCACGTCAGGAGCGACATCCGCCGCTCCAATCAGCCAGGTAACAATGGCTCTTGGCGCAGACGATGAGGGGCAGCCCATCAACCCGACGTCTACCTTCCCCGCAGGCACAACGAAAGTCTACACCACGCTCTACGTTGCTGAAGACGTCGCGACAGGAACACCTCTGCGGGCGGAGTGGTATCAGATGCAGGGTGAAAGTCCCATCTTCATCGACTCTTATGTCTTCGAGGTCGAGGGAGGCTACAACCGCTACTTCTACTACGAGGTGCTGGACGGCTGGCCGCAGGACGAATACGCAATCGTCATCTCCCTTGATGGCAAAGAGCAGGCTATCGTGCAGTACTCCGTATCCTGACCTTCCTTGCATTCAAACACGGAGGCGCGCACGGATGTGTGCGCCTCCGGCATGTCAGGGCAAGGCAGTCGGGCAAGACTACCACTTCACACAAAGCAGCAGGATGGCAACTGCACGGATGGTCCACACTGCACAGGAAAGCAGAGCCAGCCGTGTAGTCAAGCCACCTTCTAACACATCCAAATTCGAGGACACGAAGTCTCGGTGCCCCGTGCCCGGATAACCCCACATCCTCTCCGCTTTGCGCGAACAACATCGTTGCGGCATAATTGCCTCCCCAGAGTGACATGCATAGGCAAGGAAAGAACGCTTCAAGCAACCCTCACCACACCACTCCCTTTTCGTTCATCATCCCGGCATGTCGCACACGAGTTCGCACACATGGAGACCGGATGATGAGAATCAGAAACTTCCCTGACCTGGCCTCACACGGCAATGCGGTCGGCAGGGCAGCATTGCTGCAGATAATTGAAGCCGGTCTCCAGGCCGCCGACCCATACTGGAACACGCGCACGCTCGTTCGTATTGAGGACGGTGTGCTTGTAGTCGGGGGAAAGCAGTTCGAACCCGAAGGCAGTCCCACCTCCGGAGATGAGAGAATCGACCTCTCCACAATCGACCGCATCTTCGTATTTGGCGCCGGCAAAGGCATTCAGCGGGTGGCCAAGGCCATAGAAGACGTACTTGGCGACAGGCTCACCGGCGGCCACGTGATAGACAAGAAGGGTCATTCCGTCATCCTGGAGCGCATCGGCGTCACACTTGGGGGCCATCCGGTTCCGGACGAAGACTGCGTGCACGGCTGTGAACGCATCATGGAAATGGCTCGGGACCTGACCGAGCGAGACCTCGTCTTCACCTGCGTCGGCAATGGCGTCTCATCCATACTCACCATGCCCGTGCCCGGCGTGACACTTGAGGACGTGAAAGACACCACACGCATCATGCAGATAGAGAAAGGTGCTCCCACACTGGACCTGAATCCGGTACGGAACCACCTCGACATGATGAAGGGCGGGAGGATATCCCGGCTCATACAGCCCGCGAGGGCGATCCACATCATCTCCATCGACCCCGGCAGCTACCACGAACTGATGTACGAGAACTTCTGGCTACACACGTTGCCGGACGCAACCAGTTGCGAGCTGGCTATCGACAATCTAAAGCAATGGGGCGCATGGGACGAAGTGCCCGCAAGCGTGCGCGAGTTCCTCTTGAGAGCCGACCCAGCGTATGACTCGGTCAAGGCACACGAGTTCGACCTGATGCGTTTCCGCGTGTTCGGTGTCATGCCGGGCCCGCGACAGACCGCCAAGCTCCCCGCAGCGATGAAGAAGGCCGAGGAACTCGGATTCAAGGCCTATCTACTCGCGGAGGAAGTGGGAGCCGTAGAAGCGAGTCAGGCAGGCTTCTACCTCGCAGAGATATCCCGCACCATCGAACTGCGCGGACAGCCGTTTGAACCACCCTGTGCCCTCTTCACAAGTGGCGAGTTGGTGGTGACGGTCGGCAAGTCAACGGGAATCGGCGGAAGAAATCAGGAATTCGCGGTGGCAGCCGCCACAAGGATTGCAGGCAGCCCGAACATCGTCATGGCATCAGTCGACACCGACGGTACGGACGGCCCAGGGGCACAGTTCACCAAGGGAATGGACGAAATGCCTTGCCTCGCCGGGGGTATCGTGGATGGTCTCACGGTACAGGAAGCCACAGAGGCGGGCGTGGACCTTCGCGCCGCACTCACCACCCACGACACCAGCACTGCACTGTGGGGCATCAACAGCGGCATAGTCGCTGAGCCGAATATCAGTTTGAACGACCTGACCGTTTCTCTCATACTACAACGACGCGAACGAATACAGAGAAGAGAGGCGCACCAATGGCCGACGGCTCAATCATCAAATCAGTCACCGCACTGCAGGCCTGGAGCTGGCGTGGACATCCAGCCATTGAGGCGCGTGTGACAACCCGAAATGGCGCAGTTGGCGTCGCACAAGTACAGGCAGGTACGTCCGTGGGGCAATACGAGGTACATTTCGCACATGACGGCGGCACACGTTGGGGAGGACTCGGCGTACAGAAGGCCGCTGCAATCGTGAAAGAAACCATTGCCCCTGCTCTGATTGGAATGGACGCAACGCGGCAACGCGAAGTGGACTTCCGGATGATTGAATTGGACGGCACACGGAACAAGGAAAAGCTCGGCGGCAACTCCATCGCTGCTGTTTCTGCAGCCGTTCTCAAAGCCGCTGCGGCCAGCCTCAATCTCCCCCTCTATCAATACATCGGCGGACCCAACGCCTGCATCATGCCCACTCCCGGCGTCCTCGCCATCCTCGGTCCCAAGCGCTACGGTGGTGGTCAACGTGGAGGAGAAAAACCAACCTACTCCTTCTACTGCCACGGCTACGATACGTTTTTCGACGCCTCACAGGCCTGCTGGCAGGTTCGCAACGCCTTCAGACAGGTCCTCCAGGAGAAACTCGGACTCAACACGTTCCGCATCGACCGTCTCTTCATCGATCAGGAGCACATGGTCGAGCACGACGAAGAGCTCTGGGCGCTCATGAAAGAGGCTATCGGCCGCTCCGACAACGAGGGCAGGATAGGCATACAGGTGGACTGCGCCGCAGGCTGCTACTACGACAAAAAAACGGGGCTCTACAAGGGGCTCTACTCGCGAGAAGACAAGACACGCGACGACATGATTGCGTTGTATCGCCACATGGTCAAAGAGTACCCCTTCGTGATTCTCGAGGACCCTCTCGACGAGGACGACTATGAGGGCCACGCGATTCTTACACGGGAGCTGGGCATCCAGATAGTGGGCGATGACCTCTTCACGACGATGCCAGAGAGACTCCAGCGCGGCATCGACCTCGGCGCGGCCAACTGCGTACTACTCAAGGTAAACCAGGTCGGCAGCATCACAGAGGCCTTCGATATGGTCGACCTCGCCTACCGCAACGGCTACGCCGTGATGCCGTGCAGCAGTCGTGGTGAAGGAGCCGATATCGCTGACTACGCGGTCGCACTCGGTTCCGGCCATATGCGCGAGGGTGGACTGGACGACGCAACGACACGTCTGCTCGAGATTGAGGCTGAACTCGGCAGCCAGGCACGATTCCTCGGAAGAATAGGCTTCAAACCATAGACGCTGGCGGTCCACTCACCTATTGCGCCACAACCGTCTATCCCGCCCGGTGAGAAAGCCACGCATCCGACTGCCCTGGCCTCGCAAATTCGATTGTCATCACTGACCTCGGTCGGCAAGGCTACGTGTCAACTCATCCAAGAATGTTACCGAAGACGGGGTATTGACAAGGCAAGAGGGGTGTGACAATCTCCCCGCATATGGCTGGTTCAGACTGGCGGCGGGAGACACCTGCTCGACCTGCAGGCGCCGAAGGGACAAAGAGTGCGCACATGAGGCGACGCCCAAACTCTCAGGCAGAAGGTCCACTGCCCATCGTCCCATGAGGATTCTTTTCGACAGAAAAGCCAACGGAGGAAGCTCCACGGGAGCAGTTCCTCAGGCCAACAAACCGGGACGGTCGTAGGAATTTGGGAGTGGTTGTATTTGCCGTGGCCAAGCTTGGCAGCCCGGTGTCCTGTTCTAGTATGGGGCAACGTGGTCTGTTGCCGTGTTTCGCCCTTCCTGAGTTACACCTCCACATATCATCTACTCATGCGCCCACCCAACCACCACCATTCGGACGACCGACTCTCAACGCCGACATGA
>JAGLDW010001475.1 GCA_023145395.1 Lentisphaeria bacterium
GTCACTTCCTGGGCCAGGCGCACACCCGAAAATGGTGGCGCTCCGAGCAGTATCTGCCACACGTCGCCGACACCCTCACCTACCCCGAATGGATGCAGCAGGGAAAGAAAGGCTGTGTCGACCTTGCACGCGAGCGCATGGAGGAGATAATCCGAACTCACAAGCCAATGGCGCTCACGCCTTCCCAAGAGAGTGATGTTGAACGCATTCTTGAAGACGCCCGAATGCACTACCAGAAGCTGGGACAGATATCCGCATCTGAGATGGAAGCATACAGGGCAGCCATTCGGTCCACGGACTAGGCCCTTTCACGGCACTACGCCATAGAAGCAACCGAAAATGGATTTCGAACTGAACGAAACTGAGTTGGACGTCATCAAGACGGCCCGTGACTTCTCCGAGTCAATGGTCAGGCCGCGCGCACGTGATATTGACGAAAAGGGCGAGTTTCCGTCCGACCTCGCCGCCGAGATGGGACGGCTCGGCCTTTTCGGCCTTCACATGCCTGAGCAATATGGCGGTACAGCGCTTGGCTACAAAGCATATGTGCTTGCCATCGAGGAACTGTGCAGCGTATCCATGACAGTTGGCGCTATCGTGGCCATCAACGCCCTCGCCGAGGAATCCATCCTCTGGTTCGGCAATGACGAACAGAAGCTGCGCTTCCTTCCTTCGCTCGTGGCAGGTGAATCACTGAGCACCGTCGCCTTCACTGAAGGGCAGACCGGGAGTGACCCTCGCGCAATAACGACCGTTGCAGTTCTCGACGGCAACGATTATGTCATCTCTGGCGAGAAGACCTTCGCCTCGCTCGCCCACTCTGCTTCTGTTGCAGTCATCTTTGCGAAGGACGACACCGGCAAAGTGAGCGCATTCCTGGTCGACCCGAAGTCGGAGGGATTCATCATCGAGAAGGAGATTGAGATGCTCGGAGTCCGTGGAGAGGACGTCTGTCCCGTGATGCTGGACCACGTCCGCGTCCCTCGTGAGAATCTTCTCGGTGAGCCCGGCAAGGGCTACGGCGTGCTGCTCACCGCCAT
>JAGLDW010001476.1 GCA_023145395.1 Lentisphaeria bacterium
ATGGCGATGATGGCGATGACGACCAGCAATTCGATCAGGGTGAACCTGACCAGGTTGGACATGGCACTTGTTTTCCTCGGGGTGTTCATGGAGAGTCCTTTCATGTGGGTTTGCCCAGGTCCGAGTCAGCGAGAAAGCATCTTCGTGATCCAAGCATCAATTCAAAACACTCGCTCAATGCGTCATAGCTTATAATACATAGGAAATCTGTGCATTTCAAATCAAGGCACAACAGGCTGCGGACCTGGCGGTTGTCGATCGCGGTGGCTGCTATGATGCTTGAAAGAAAAAGCACCGACCCTCAACGTAGGATCAGTACGTCGTCCGCGTCATGGCGGACAACGGCAGCGACAGGAAGGAACGCCCCGCATGCCCAACGACACACTGCAATTTGTTCCCTTCTCCGTCGTAGCGCAGCCAGCATTCGACTGTCACGGCGCGGGATCTGCGAAGTGGTTTCGGAAGTGGCACGTCCACTGTGGAGATATCCCAGCAGGAGAGAGCCTGGCCGAATTGCCCGTCTGTCAATTTCATTTTCACACCGGGCAATTCCATCTTCAATGGACCTGAATCACGTAGTGGAGAGTGGTCGAAATGCAAGAGCAGCACAGTGCTCTCGTCCGCAGTGAGCGGCGATGCGTCCGCAGGGGGGGGCGGACATTGCTTTGCCAGTCGCTGTTTCACCAATTTCTCCGCGTGCGCCTCTAACGAGTACCAGAGATTGGCGTAGTTGTGGGGCAGGCCGGTGAAGGTCCATGACGTGAGAAGCTTGTCCTTTGCGTACTGTGTGAAGACATCCTTTTGCTTCTTGTAGTTTTTCCAATCCTGCCAGGTCTTCACGTCCACGAGGGCAAGGACAAGGTCGCGGGTGCAGCGGGTGAACTCGATGCCTTCCTCCACCATCTTGACTCTGGCCAGCGCGCCGGGGTCGGCGTTGCCAATGGCCTTCTTGGCCGATTCAATCAGCGAGGCCAGCCGTTCCAGATTCTCCTGTCGGTAGTACTGGGCGAAGGCTTCCGGATGCCAGAAACGATGTTGCTTGTCAAACTTCTCATGGGTGTTGAGCTCCATGCTCAGTTTCTCGAGCAAATCATAGTACCGCAGCATGGGTTCGGCACCCTGGCCATAGGCTGCGCGGCAGTAGTCTTTCTCCACCTCGTCCACGTCTATTTTCGGTTCCCAGAGCACACGTGCCAGCACGTAGTAATGCAGACCCTGGGTGCCCCAGTTTCCGGTATTGCCGTCGAAGTCGAACCCGATAGCGCCCTGATCCACGGCGAACCGAATCCATTTGGCCAGATCGTGCCCGAAGTAGCGCGGCAGTCCAAAGTCCTGCATGGATCCCCACCAGATCACATTTGGACGGATGATGAGTTTCGAGGCCATTCGCCCAAAGGCCTGAATTTGCTCGCGGTGTTTCTCCGTCTCCAACCCCACGTAACCAACCACGATGTTCGGCTCGATACGATCCAGCGTCACCGGCGGAGCGGTGTAGGGGCCATAGGCGAGTACGCCGAGATACCGGGTGGGATAGACTTTTCCGATTGACCAAGAAAAGTGATAGTCGTTGACCGGCTGGTCGCCTTGGAGTCACTTGAGCGGGGCGGCATAGTCCACTTTGATCTCGCCGCCTTTGGCAGGGATCATAAAATCCCAGAGAGGCACGTCGGCTGGTTCGGCCACCTGCTGGGCCAGATTCATGAAGAGGCCTTCCCACGCGCCTGCGTTCAGGGCGAGTGTCGAGTCGCCAAATGGTAGCGCGGCGAAGTAGATTTGACACCATATAGCTGCGGCCCGGCACCACATCGCGGATGGTGTAAAGCGTGGCGCGGTCGTTGGTGCTCGCTGCCACGACCTTGGCTCCCTGCGGTCCCGAATGATAGGTCTCACGATCCGCCAGATCCCTGGTTTTGGTGTATCCCGGCCACAGAGTCCAGGCCCTGTCTTCAAGCGAGAACTCCCCATGCGGCAGCAGATCCCGTCCGCACACGGCTGGAGCGGTCGCTGCAACAAGCAAAACGGAAAAACAGAGGATTCTACAAGTTGAGTGCATATGGCAATGATGCCCCAAACCCCATAACAAGTGTCGCTATCGATCCAAAAATATATACCGCGTCCTGCGCTGACTCAAGCACCCGGGAATGAGCCTGAGGATCCCTGTGGGCGGCCTCGCCGTGGTGCAATTCGACAACGTTCCATGAATGCAGGAACTCCACACGAGACACGAGGCAGCAAGAGGGGTCGATCGACTCGAATGCGTAACTCAGTCTTTGATCGAGTAGTCCCTTTTCTGGAACACAGTTGCCGCCACGGCCCGGATCTTCAGCACGTTGCCTTCGCCATCGAGTCTGACCACGATCACGCGGGCATCGGTGGTCACGCCATCCACTACCTTGACGCCACAGCTGACATCGTTGACGTTGAGCACGCGCAGATCGTTCACGTACAGGTCGGTGCCCCGATCCGTGGTGATGCGGAGTGCGCACACCTCCGCAGGTGGAATGGGGGTGCCGTCGGCGGTGGTGACCGGGACTCTCTCCACTTGCACCGTCCTCTGTTTGTTCGGCGGCGTGGGGTAGAGGACTGTGTCGTAGATGCATCCCCCACTTGCCGTTTGCTCGAAGACAACGACTGGCGCCGGACGTCTCTCGCCCTGTTTCGGCGACTCCCAGCCTTGCGGAGGCTCGTCCCGACCTTCAATTATCTTCCCCACCATCGCATCTGCCTGGATGATGGCGATGTTGGCTCGTTCGGGATTGTCGGTCATGGCAACACCTGCCTTGGGTAGGCGAAGAACACGATTCGCCTCGAAGTGGAAGAGCTGCTCATAGGTGTGTGTGCCCTCCGCTGTCAACCGGTCGGAGACCACCCAATAGTCGTCCTTGACGAAGCAGATATCACGCCGATGGGTCGCCAGGGATTTCGCCTTGTCCCGACCAAAGGCGTTTCGCCAACGATCGCAGTCCGCGTAGTCTCCCCACATGCCATTGTAGAACCCGGACGCGATGTCAATGTCGTCGTCGGAATACCAGTTGCTCGTCTTCGGACTCGTCACCGCCGCGTTCTTCCTCAACTCACAGGCGCGATTCTGACCCAACCCATCGACAATGACGACATTGTGGGCGAGTGACGAGTAGAAATAACGACTCCATTTGCTCATTGTGTAGGAGTAGATCCCGACTTCGGTGATCAGCGGCTCACCGTATGCGTGGCACTCGAAGTTGAGGGAGTCCTCATGCCAGTGCCCAACTCCCAGAGGCGCGGCGTCGAAACAGAGATAGCGGGCATTCCTGTCCCATCCGGAACGCATTACGCGATAGCCCGCCCAGGGAAATGCCACGGAGGTGAACGACGGGGGCGATCCTTTGGATCCGTCCGTCACGATCCATCGGAACTCGGGCTTGTCGAGAACAGTGAGTGCGCCCGCCAGCGTCTTTTTCACATTCCCTCTGCCCCAGGTGTCGCCGAACATCGGCAGTTGCCTGGCTGGCGTGGCCAGTTTCACAAACACATCGTATGGGCTCTTGATTCCGTTCACCAGCGCCTGCGGGGCGTCATAGCCCATCTTTCTGGCACTGAGAACGATCCCGCGCAGGATCCCCGCGCTGCCGCCATGGTATCCCGGACAAAGCTCCTTGGAGAAGCCATCCGGATAGAACTCGTCCACGGCAGTGGCACACAGAGCGCGAATCGCGAAGTCTCTGAACGCTTCCGCCTGCTTCAGTTCCGGAAAGAAAGCGCCTGTGATGAAGATCCCCCGAAGCTGGGCCATGTATCGGTTCACGCCATCCGGATTGCGGATCGCGTAGCGCGCCTTCTCGATGAACCCCTTGAGCATCACCGCGTGTGCTTCGGGCGTGAAGGTCCGCGAAGGCAGAAAATAGTTGTAGGCATCGACCCAGGAACCGGAGAGTGGGACACACGAGGTCAATCTCGACCACACGGCTGTGTGGGCTCGATAGTTTTCGGGCGCCGGGTTGCTGAGCACGTGATCCGTCACTTCGTAGGTGAACTCCGCAGCGTACCGTTCATCATGGGAGTACCAGTAGAGGGGGCCGAGAGTCCGGTTCAAGTGCCCAAAACGGTTGATGTAATGGATTAGCGGGTACTCAGTGTCGGGTTTCCCGTCCGCAAACTTCAGAGGAAAATGATTCCACTCGATCTTGTCGCCAAAATCGACCTCGAAACCACCTCCGGAAAACTTGTGTTCGAGAATGCGTTCGCCCTCGGCGTACCTCGAATGCCTCTTGGCGGGTCCGCGCGGTTTGGTGGGCATCTCCCAGTGATTGATTTTCCATGTCGGCTCCCGACGCCCAAGGAAGTACGCTTTTAGTTCACGCTTTGCGGTGGTGTACTCGCCCGCCTCGACGGCCGTGCGCACAGCTTCCATGCCGATGGTGTCCAAACTCCACGCCGCGAAGAAATCCGCGTCGTCGACAAGCCGGACTCTTGGGGCAATCCCTCGGGCCATGACACGCATCTCCTTCGGCTGAGCGCCGGTTGCAGGGAATGGGACTGCCATCACCACGGCCATCGCCGCCAGCGACAGCATGGTGTGTCCTTTTTTGACTGAAAGCAGTTTCGTCACGCTATTTGCCTCCGCCGGGGAAATCACGCGTTTCCGCGAGTTTCCAGGTGGCGCCATGGTCCTTGGAGACAATGATTGCGTTGTTGTTGTAGGGTTCGGGGAACTGGTTCTGGTAGCTCTTGGTTCCGCTGTACAAGCTGTACGACAACCACAGCTCGCCCGTGCGATCGATGGTGAGCTTGTGGTAGTAGATGGAATAGCCGGAGAGGGGAGGGGTCACCATCGGGCGCGCGGGCCCCCAAGGCTGACCGTTGGGCTTGCTCTGGATCGACAGAGCTGCGTAGTTGCTGCCGCCAAAGTAGTCGTCGACGCCCTGCCTCCATTGACGGAAGGCAATGTGCAACGTGTCCTGATCGTCGCAGACCAATGAGCAGTAGGTCTGGCGCCCGCGTCCATCCGCGTCGCTTTTCGTGTCCACATATCCCGCGTCCAGTGTTTTCACGGCGGGACTGAATCCGCTCTGCGTGTCGTTGGGCTGGAGTGAATGCCGGTACATGAAATTGGCGCCATGGGCGCCTGTGACCACATGCAGAATCCCGTTGCTGTCGAAGCAGACCGCAGGGACATTGTGAACATCGTTGATGGGTGGCGCATGGCCGATGAAGACATGGGGAGACACGCTCCGTGTGGCATGATCGACTGTGGTGATGTAGGTCGGTACGCCAGGGACATCGGTCTCCACCGCCTGCGCCCATACAATGTGCGTCTTGCCATCGCGGGTCGCCAGGGAAGGCGGTCCCCCCGAGTGCTGACAGGATCCCAGACAGTCGTCCGTGATCTTTATGGGGTCGCCAAGCTCCAATGCTCCGCCATGTCGTTTCGGCAGATAGAGGAACAAGTTGTAGTAGGCTCCCCACCGTGCCGTTGCATGTTTGGCACGCAACCTGTGCACCAGCAATGGCGGTGGCTGCGAGAGCGCATTGTGACCGCTGAAGTTCTCGATGTCATAGGCGGACCCTTCGAGGGTTGTCGTCTGCCAGGTTCTGGCATTGTCAAAACTGTAGAGGAGAAGGACTCTTCTGATCTTGTCGGAATGGCCGGTTCGCAACACCGTGTAGATGCCGCCTTGGCCGTCAAAAGCAATTTTGCAGTTGACGAACCCGGCGCCACGAATGATGCGCCAGCCTTCGGGAAACGCGCGATCGAGGGCATCCAGAAATGGGTGTTCCTCCCATACGGATCCCTGACGGATCATCACCGCCGAAGTCCACTCGCGGTTTGTCCAGCGGTTGCGGATGAACGCCCGGTTGTCCGGGCTGAAATAGACCTCGTTGGGCACATAGTCGGGGGCATAGCCATAGGTCACGTTCTCGTGGGCATGCGGGGCATTTTCGATGGGCAGTTTCAACGATTGGCTGACGGGACTTTTGCCCACGCGCACTTCGAGCCGGACCGCCGCCACCGCGCCTTTGTCATTTTCCGCACAGATCCATCCACTGGAGACATCACCCTCCTTGGCGTTTGGCGGTGCGGACACGTTCACTTCAACAACTCGAACTGCGGTTGTCCCCGGAATGGGGGCGGGAATGATGCGCGCAACGGAAGCGCGGAGCACGGTGGCATCGCGATCTGGCACTAGCCGAAGGCGGAAATCCCCGGTCTTGGGTTCCGGCGCGTACAGGCGAAGCTTCACGGTGGATTGCGACCCGGTGCTCAGGTAGCGAACAACGTGCTTCGGGAGCATGGTGGCCGAGTCATCCGGTAGTTCAAACCACCAGGCTGGGTCCAGGGTCCAATGCCGGAGCTTGCCCATTTTCATTTTCACATCCGCCTTGGCAACGACAAATTGCCAGAGGCCGGATCGGTCTCCAACGTTCTCGCCCACAGTGAACGGGACGAACTTACCGGGAGTCTTCAGCTCAAAGGCATGGATCTGACGTCCTTTCGCATCCAGCATTGGCATGCTCTGAGCACCTGGGATATGAATGGCCTGCGCCTCGACGTTGAACTCGCCCTTGGGCGGCGCGAAGTACACCTTCGCGTGGAACGTTGGGGCGTTGAGCATCATTCCGGAATGAATGACCAATCCTTTCGCGTCGGTCTCAAGTCCCCAGACCAAGTCGCCGTTGGTTGCGATGCTCACCGCAAGCACTCCGGGAGAATCCACCTGGATGCGGAATGTGTGACGTTGCAGGGATTTGTCTCCGCCTCCTCTGCCCACAGTGCCATCGTCGGGTAGCGTCACGTGGTCCATTGCCCGCATCAGGGGGTCTCGGACCGTGACCTTGACCGTGTCCGCCCCCGGGTAGATGTTCAGATCACGCTTGTAGACGGTGAGCTTTGTCTCGCCTTTCTCCACTTTCAGATACACTGTCCCTCCCGCGCGAATCATTGGCGGAATCTTGAGGGCGCCCTGGAGTGATGTGAGCGCAACTGCGGCGCATAGGAAGATCAGAGATACTCGCGGTGTCCAGCACGAAATCATGTGTGTGTCCTTCGCTGAATCCTGGTGGTTGCTTGTTACCGAGTTGTCAACCTACATCCGAACCGACCGCGTTGCACGGAGAATGTGGGGGACTTGCTCCGTTGGTTGCCGGAGGGCAAGTTAGCGGGATCTGATCTTTCCCTCCAACGAC
>JAGLDW010001477.1 GCA_023145395.1 Lentisphaeria bacterium
GTCGGTCGTGGGACTGAAATTGGCTACAATGAGAAGGATCTCGTCGCGCATGATGCGGTTGCGCGTGATGTCGTGCTCTTTGCCGGTGGTCTCCCGCCAGGCGGCGAGTTCTCGAAGCACCGCTTTCTGCCGGTGCTTGAGCCTGCCCATTCCCTTGACCGATCGGAAGGCCTTGCGGGGATCGCGGTCGGCGTAGAGGCTCTCTTGCTCCCAACGCAGCATCTCCTCGTTGAGCCAGGCCTCGTTCCCGCGCTCGCGAGCACGCTGCAGGAGCAGATCGCGCATTCGCGCCATGTGGTGCACATCGTCGGCGGCATAGGAAAGCTGCTTGTCCGACAAGGGACGGGCCAGCCAGTCGGTCCGGGCTTCGGTCTTTGGCAGGTCGATGCCCGTAAGCTCGCAGAGAAGCTTGCCGAGAGACCAGATGGAGGGCAAGCCGCCAAAGCCGGCGGAGGTGCGCGTGTCGAACACATTGCGGGCCCGGCCACAGCCTCCCCGGGCAAGGATGGGAAGATCCATTTCGGGATCGTGGAAGATCTTGACGATGTCCGGGGACTCGTTGAGCGTCCGGAGGGGGGAGAGATCGGTGACGGCTAGCGGATCGATCAGCACGGTCTCGTCCAGTGTGGCGGCTTGGATCAAGCCGAGACCCGCGTAGTAGGTGCGGGTCCAGACGAACTCCGTGTCCAGCGCGAGAACTGGACTGGCCTTCGCTCTTGCGACAAACGACTGCAAGTCGTCCTGACGGACGATGAGGGGAGCTGACATAGGATGAGAGTCCATTCTGTTTCGGCGAGAGAGTCGTTGGGGTATCGCGCTGCGAGCAGCGCGTTGGCGGATACTCCCGGGGTATGCGGACTCAGGCGTCCGCGCTACGGAGCACAAGCACGCCATTGTGTCCGCCAAAGCCGAGGCTCGTGGACACCGCGGCTCGAATGGGGGCGCTGCGTCCCGTGAGTGGCACGTAGTCCAGATCGCAACCATCGTCCGGATCTGTCAAATTGATCGTCGGCGGGGCAAACTGGTCTCGGATGGCCATCACGGACAAGATGGCTTCAATGCCTCCGGCAGCGCCTAGACAGTGGCCCGTCATGCTCTTGGTGGAGGAGACCAGAAGGTTCTCCGCATGGGCGCCGAAGGCGGATCTGATGGCCTTCGTCTCCACCGGGTCGTTTGCGGGTGTGGATGTGCCGTGCGCGTTCACGTAGTCGATGTCCTCGGGCAGGAGACCCGCGTCCTTGAGCGCCTGTCGGATGGCCCGTGCAGCGCCGCGTCCCTCCGGCTCGGGCGCAGTCAGATGATAGCAGTCGCAGGTGGCGCCGTAGCCAGCAAGGAGCGCGAGGATGGGTGCGCCGCGCGCGATGGCGTGTTCAGGCCGTTCCAGGATAAGCACGGCGGCGGCTTCGCCCATGACGAAACCATCGCGCCGACGGTCGAAGGGGCGCGATGCCTCTGTGGGACAGTCATTGAAGCTTGTGCTCAGGGCGCGCAGCGCGCAGAAGGCGCCCACGCCGTATTCCGTGATGGCGCTTTCTGCTCCTCCGGCAAGCACAATGTCCGCTCGTCCGGAGCGGATCGCATCCAGGCCGTACCCGATCGCGTCGGTGCCGGATGCGCAGGCGGTCACGATACTGTGCACGGGACCTCGCACGCCCAGTTCCATGGCGATGTTTCCCGCGCCTTGGTTGATGATGACTTTGGGGACCGTGAGGGTCTGGATGCGGCGGGGACCCATCTCGACCATACGGCGGTGCGAGGCGCTGTCCACCTCGTTGCCTCCCATGCCCACGCCCAGAGTCACAGCCGTGCGTTCGGCGAGTTCCGACAGGGTCCGCAGGTCGGGCAACTGGGCATTCTGCCAAGCCATGCGGGCGGCGGCGACGCTCAACTGGGAGAAACGCGCCATGCGCCGCGCGGTCTTGTGATTCATATACGCTTCTGGATCGAAGCCCTTGACTTGAGCCGCGACTTTGGAGGGAACTCTCTCCGGGTTGAAACAGGTGATCGGCCCGATGCCGGATTGTCCGTTTCGGATGGCCTTCCAAGCCTCGTCCAAGGTGTTTCCAACGGGGCAGATCAACCCCATTCCTGTGATGGCTGCTGGTCCTTTCATAGGGACTCCGTGTCTCTTGCCAATAGTTTGGGAATGGAAGTGCTACAGTTCAATCAAGTTGCCGCCGGAGGTCAGTCCGGCACCAAAGCCCACGGTCAACACGAGGTCACCCCGCTTGACTAGACCGCGACGCAGGGCGTCGTCCAATGCAAGTCCAACGGAGGCTGCTGAGGTGTTGGCGACTTCTTCGATGATCATATGGAAATGGGAGATGGGCAAATCGAGGCGCTTGGTGGTTGCCTGGATGATCCGCATGTTGGCCTGGTGGGG
>JAGLDW010001478.1 GCA_023145395.1 Lentisphaeria bacterium
CGAGGATGCAGCTGAATTGCCACCCTCCAGCATTGCCTTGCGTTTCCAGCACTGACTACGAACGTGGCCAGTGAGGTTGCAGAAGTCACACTTCTTGCCAGGCGTGTGGGTGGAGGGGTCGACCCTCTTCCTGGTGGTGGTGCCCGTCTTCCTCTGTGAACCCTTTCGGCCCACTTGAGCGACGGCTACTTGGTTGCCCTCATCATCATAAGCGATTACGGCCACCGAGGACTTCTTGAGGTCCTTGGTGGTCTCGTCAATCTCCCGCTGCGCCGCCGCCGTGACAGCCGTCAAGAATTGGTTGTGCGTTCGGCCGTCCAGCCTGGCATATTCGTACGCCTGGGTGCGCAGCTTCTCCGAGGACAAGCCACCCAAGACGGCCAATCTAACCATGACGGTCGCGCATTGCTGTACCGTGGCCTTCTTGACCTTCTCCACGTCCCTGGCTCGGTGACCGTTCACCCTGTCCCGAATGGCATGGTTGTCCGGCAACGCGAAGTGGGCCGCCACGTCCGGGTGGGAAGGCTCTTCCGTGTAGTGGAGGAGGTTGTCCGTGGTGGTGTCGACGTTCTCCATCAGGCGAAACATCTCTATGGACACGCGGTTGATGTAGACGTCCACCGACTCTTTCGGCCTCTGACTCAGAGTTGAGCGTAGGTTCCTGGCGAAGTGGAGACCCTGTTCGTCCTCCATGTACTCGCTCTTGAAGTACCTCTTCCAGGTGGCGTAGTTGATCTTCATCTCATCACGGACCGTCGGTCCGACCTTGGTGACGAGAGCCTCATGCCACCATGCCGCCGCCAGGCCCGTCAGGGAGGAGACAGCGTTGTTCACCGTCCTCTCCTGGTCCCAGTTGTTGGCCGCCCTCCTCGTCTCCAAGGCCCGGAGGAACTCCAGGGCGTTCAAGGACTTGTCGGCCGGGGCGCTCATCGTCCTCTTGTCGCCTTCTCCCGAGAAGACGAGCGTCTTGAGCAGCTCCGTCTGGTTGGCCTGGTTCTGGGGCTGGGGGGCCGCCAT
>JAGLDW010001479.1 GCA_023145395.1 Lentisphaeria bacterium
TTCCTGGTTTGCCATGATTAGAGTAGAGCTGTATTGACGTGAGAGAGCCTCTCCCGAGGGAGTCTACTACCAGCGAGCTGGTCAGTGGTGATGTTTGAAGTGCGTGTGCGAGCGGTCCACGTAGTGTTCTCCGTTGTCACCAATTATCTATAATGAGTATCAGGTATACCAGTTCTTCAGGTCATCCAGTAGGAAGTACTGTGATCTGGAATGAAGGGTCTGGCCGCTGACAAGTCGTGTCGTAAACTGTATTTCCATTCGTTCACACACTCGTCCGTCTGCTTTCATATTCACATGTGTGCATATGCATTCGTTGGCGTTTCGCGCCGCCATTCGCCCATGGTGTCTCAGACGACGCGTGGGCGGGCGCACATGTGTGTATGTGCACATGTGCCGGCGAGCGTGCGCGGGCGCGGCCGGTATTGCCTGTGGTGACACGTTCGTACACGTTTGTTATAGCATGTACTGTGCATCCTCTACTACGTAGGAGGATGATATATAGTATACCTCCTAACTTATACAAGTCGCCGCGCCACGCGAAATCCGGCGGGCAGAGGCTGTGATATAGTATAGTGAGGCAATGTCAAATGCATAGACAGATGCGGCATGTGCATCAAAGTATTACGAATATCATGCCGGCTAGAATGGCGGCTGTCATTCCGTGGAGCAGGTCGATCTCGCAATGGCCGGACTTCTGGCAGGTCTCGATGGGGGCGCAAGACTCTTCGTGAGTGGCGTTACACGCCCGCCCCCCTGGCCATAAGTTCATCCAGAATGTGGTCGTGTTCAATGGAATGTCGGCGAGGTCCGGAGGTCTGTGCAAGGCCTTCGTGGGCAATGTCCCGTTGTCGTCCCGGCCAACATAGTCGTGCTCCCCCACTTGGTCGGCGCCATACTGAAGGCGAGCCGTCCGTGGTGTGCTGGCCGAGGTCGAGGTGTGTCGGTCGGCGGGGAGGTCGGGCGTCTGGTCCGGCGCCAAGAGGCTGATGCTCTGGCGGACCAGCGCCTCTGGGCCGCTCTGGATCCAGCTCCAGACCTGGCCCGAGGGTGTCAGGTACTTCCACGCTTGATAGAACGTGGTAGGTACGATCAGGGACCGCTTCTGTCTTCCAGTCACCGTCGTCGAAGGTGAAGAGGCGCTCGACCTCGCTGTCGGTAACGTCGCTCCCGACGTCGGGGAGGAAGGCGGGCTCCTCAGTCCTGGGGGGGGAAGTGTCGATGAAGTCGGTGTGATGGTCGGAGTATATGGACTCCCGTGAG
>JAGLDW010000148.1 GCA_023145395.1 Lentisphaeria bacterium
GGACCGCCCTCGATCGGGCCTGTTCGCTTGAGCGAGGAATGGGTCAGCAAACTCATTCCCTCGCGGACTCCAAGCGCAACGAAATGCTCGCGTAGTTTTTCTTTACTTGTCATGGTTCTCTGTTCCTCGGATTGCTGTTTTTTGTTTGCGCGTCGGTGCAGGCACTAACGCAGGAAAGCGCAGGCAAGCCTGCGCACTCCAAAGATGCTTCGCATCGGTGTCTTAGACTGAGCCGCAGGCTCTTTGGAGTGCTCGAGCCTGCTCGAGCTTTGCTTGGCTGAGGCCTGCCTCAGCCCTCAAACGAAACTCAAAATATGAGTGTTTAGCACTCATGTCTGTCGAAGACGTTCCGGATTTCGCGCACGGCGCCTTCGCTGAGATACTCGATGTGGAACATGGTATTCTTTAGATAGTCCGACTCGGTGTGCGTGGCGCCCGTCCAGCGCATCTCAGACGCTCGTGTCCGGTAGCCGTTGACGATGTGGTATTCGTGGGCACCGATCCGGCCCATCACATCTTCCAGTTCGGCGGCAGTATCGAAATTCGCGCCAAGGGCAATCACCACGCGGATGCGTTCCTGAGCCTTGTCCACGATGTCCCGCACCGTGTCCAGGCTCATGGTGGCTTCCTTCTCCTGTCCCAGCGTCAGCACATAGTCGCAGCCCAAGTCAATGGCTTCCTCCAGCGTGCGCAGCGGATCGCGCGAGAAATCGAATGCGCGATGAAGGGTGAACTTTGCGCCCGCTTCCTTCGCGCGATCGACCAAGCGTTTCATGCGCGGCAGATCCAAGTTCCCATCCGCGGTCAGGACCCCTGACATGATGCCGTGGGCACCGGCCTCGAGCACCGCGTCGGCATCCCTCTGCATAGTCTGGAACTCATGCTCTGTGTAGAGAAAATCTCCCGCTCTCGGACGGATCATGGCAAAGAGCTGGAGATGGGAGACTGCCTGAGCCGTCGCGGAGACTAGGCCCACACTGGGCGTCAGAGCACCCTCGAGTGGACTCGCGTACAGCTCAACGCGATCCGCCCCGCCTCGTTCGGCGGCCAGCGCATCATCCACCGTGCGCGCTCCAACTTCGAGCTTGTACCTCATGCTGCGCTCCAGCGGCGTGTTCTTGTTGGATCTGTCGGATCTGTCATGTCTGTGCGAACAGCGCTCGGAAGCCGGCGATCTGCTCTCGCAGCCAGTTCCAGTCGCGGGCCAGCATGCGTTTTTCGTCAAAGAGGGGACTGCCGACGCCGAGGCCGTCGGCACCCGCTTGCAGGAACTCGTGGGCATTTTCCAGGGAGACGCCACCAGTTGGGAGGAGCTTGACCCCATCGAGAGGCGCCTTTACTCCCTTGATATGTTTGGGTCCGAGGGTGCCCGCCGGAAAGACTTTGACCATGGTGGCGCCTGCCGTCCAGGCTTGATGGATCTCCGTGGGCGTCATGGCGCCGGGGAACACGGGAACGCTCAGCGCCACGCAACGACGGATCATCTCGGTGTCGGTGATCGGACTGACGACGAACTGCGCTCCAGCGGCTAGTGCCCGGTCCAGGTCATCCAGGCTGCAGACCGTGCCTGCGCCCACGTTCATGCGGTCTCCGCAGTCCTCGAGGATGGCTCGGATGCTCGCGCAGGCGCCTGGACTGTTCATGGTCACTTCCAGGCAGGCAAGTCCGCTGTCCGCCGCCACTCCCGCGATCTCAACCGTGAGTTCGTGGCTGAATCCGCGCAGGATACCCACTACGGGGAATGTTGTGAAGAGGTGGTGGTTGAATGTGCCCATGCGTGTTTCCCGGGAAGCGAGACTACCGGTTTCGGATATCTTCGTAGAACGCGGCCATGGCCGTGAGCAGGTAGGGGCCAACCGCAAACCAGGCGAGTCCACCGGTGGCGATGCTGAGAACGCCCCAGCCCGCGAACCGGCAGAGAAGTTTGAACAGGAGCCACCTGCGACCGTACATCATCTCGCTGCTGCGCCGCATGGATTCGCGCACGCGCATGGACGGATGCTCGGCGAGGATGAAATACGCCATGGAATTGTCGAGCAGCGAACGGATTCCAGGCACTACCAGAAACAGGCTCCAAAACAGATACTTCAGAACGATGAGAATCGTGACGGCCGCGCCTTGCCGGGCATGGCGAAAGCCGCGCAGGGGTGCCGAGCTGCGATAGGAGGCGCCTCGCAGCACCCCGAGCAGACCATCGCACATGCCGAGGATCATCGGGCCCTTGACGGCCAGCGGAACCAGCCAGACGACGACTGTGACGATCCACGTCGCAACCGCCACAATCATGCCCATAACCTGTGGGTTTATCGAGGAGAGTTTGGAGAGAAAATGCAGCGTGGTCCGGAACAGGAATCCGACACCCATGATTGTGAGCGTGGTGGCGGCGATCATGACCGCCAGCATGATGATGGCGCCTGCAACCACCCGCCCCCAATTGCCGTGCAGCGCCTCTCTTGCTTTGGCCGTCAGTTCTCCAGACGTCCGTTTGTCGTCCCGCGCGGGCTTGGGTGGCAACGTGGGCACCGCCTGTTTGAGCGTGCCGCCGCAGTTTGGACAGGGAGTGGGTCGCGGGACACCAACATCCGTGTCACAGGCGGGACAGCGCAAGGCGTGAACTGACCCGGGAGGTGCGTCCAGACTGATCTCGGCGTCCGGGGGATAGGCGACGACGCGGCCCTCCCGAACCACGAGCACCACGTCCGCCAAGCGGGCGAACTCCAAGTCATGCGTCACCATGATGATCGTGCGCCCCTGTTCACTGTGGAGCCGCCTGAGAATCTCGACGATTTCCGCGCTGGCGGTCACGTCGAGATTGCCGGTGGGTTCGTCCGCGATGAGGATGTCGGGGTCGTTCATGAGTGCGCGGGCCAGCGCCACGCGCTGCTGCTCGCCGCCGGATAGTTCCTGCGGACGATGCCGCATGCGTTCGCCCAGTCCGAAGGATCGGAGCAGTTCCTCTGCGCGGTCGCGGGCTCGGTTTCGGTTCCAGCCCCAGCGTAGCGCGGGCAGCATGACGTTTTCGTGCGCGCTCAGCTCGGGAAAGAGGTGGTAGGCCTGGAAGACAAAGCCGATGCGGCGAAGGCGCAGGTTGCAGAGTTCGCCGGCGGTGCGGGAGCCGTAGGCGTGTCCTTCGCAATGGATGTCGCC
>JAGLDW010001480.1 GCA_023145395.1 Lentisphaeria bacterium
GACGGCGAAGCGCCGCCGCACACCTTGTCGTTCGGACTCAGAAGAAGGAATAAAAACGGAAAATTGACAGGATTGACAGGATGAACAGGATGGGGCAGTAGGAAGGGATTCTGGAGCGGAGACATGTCTTGGTTTCCATCCTGTTGATCCTGTTGATCCTGTCAAAGATTCCCACCCAAAAACAATCAGCCATTGCCCCTGGTTATCCACACCGGAACTGACCGGTGACCATGGGATGTTTGAAGTCTGGCGCCCTATCCTTCCAGAAGGTATGTTGTTTCGCTATTGGATGGTTTCGGCGAGGACATCGTGCTTTGTCGTGTCATGTCTCGTTTGGTGGTTTGATAGGATGTCTACAAAGGAGTAGTTCTCATGAAGAATGCAATTCTCGTCGTTGGAATCATTGCGGTCACGGTTTCCTGTCTTGTTGGTTGTGGCAAGAAGAAAAATGCGGAGGCGGAGGCTCTGGAACAGGCAGAAATGGCAGCCATGGATGCACAGCTGAAGACGGAGGCGCAGGACATCAAGAAGACGGTTTCCGAGGTGACTTCCCAAGCCGAAAAACAGGTTGCGGAAGCGAAGAAGGCTGCCGACGAACTGGTGGCTCAGGCCACTGGTGAGACGCAGAAAGCCGAGGCGGCCGCCCAAAAGGCAAAAGCCGATCTGGCAGCGCTGCAGACCAAGTTCGACACACTTGTAGCCAATGTGAAAGCAACGATTGGCGAGAAGAACTACCAGGCGGCTCTGACAAAGCTTCAGGAGGGGCTCCAGCTGGAGAACTTGACGGCTGAGCAGGAAAACACCCTGAAAGGCCTGATCGACACTGTGAAGAAAGCCATGACCTCAGACGCTGGCGCGGAAGCGAAGAAGGCACTCGGCGGCTTCTTGAAGAGATAAGGAGCGCCGTTCGCCCCCGATGGGGGCTGGTTTGCGGTGTTTCCAGTGCGCTCTCCGTCAAAAAATCGCAGCCTATTCACCTGAGTACTCACCATGACGGAGCAAAGAAGCATTCCCCGGGTGGCGCCAAGAGCGTACGACTATGTTCGCGAAGTACTCGACTTCGGCTTTCACAATGCGCATTCGCCTGGAATCACCGGTCGGCTCGAGAGTGAGTTCGCCGCGCGAATGGGATGTCGGCATGGTCTGGCGCACTGCAATGGCACCGCCACGCTGCAGACTGCGTTGATGGCGGCTGGCGTCGGTGTCGGGGACGAGGTCATCGTACCTGCTTTCACCGTGTTTTCGACGCCTGCCGTCGCCTTTCAGATTAATGCGATCCCCGTTGTGGCGGATGTGGATCCCGAGACCTGGACGTTGGATGTGGAGGATGTGAAGCGGAAGCTGACCTCTCAGACCAAAGCGTTGATTCCGGTTTCCATCGCGGGTCTGATGGCGGACATGGATCCGTTGATGGCATTGGCGGCCGAGCATGGGATCACGGTGATCGAGGACAACGCGCAGGGCTATCTCTGCACGTACAAGGGGCGTGTCTCCGGTTCCATCGGACACCTGTCCAGTTTCAGTTTCCAGGCATCCAAGACCTTGACCTGCGGAGATGGTGGAATCCTGATCACCGACGACGATGACCTTGCCCTTGCGGCGCGCAAAGCCTGCACGCTTGGCTTCAAGGATCTCAGTGTCCGGCCCGGTGACACTGTGGTGAGCGAGGAGTTGCGCTGCCAGCCATCCTATCAACGACATGATCGACTGGGCTGGAACCAGCGCTTGCCGGAAATCGCCTGCGCTGTCGCGCTGGCGGAATTGGAGCGACTCGACGATCTTGTGCGCATGCGTGTGGCCTCGGCGCAACTCTTTCGCGAGGTGGTGGCGGGGTGCGACTGGCTTTGCGAGCAGGTCGTCCCCCCGGATCAAACTCACACGTACTGGACCTATCCCGTGCGGATTCTCCGCGACGACATCGACTGGCGGCAGTTCCAGCGCGCGTTTCTGGAATTTGGTGGGGATGGCTTCTATGGCGCTTATCAGCCCGCGCATTTGGAGCCTGTGTTCGCCAATCTTCGCGCGGCGGTCGAAGCCTCGCCGGAACGCTATCCCCAGTGGGCGGGCCGGTTGCCACACTACGGGCTTGGCACCTGTCCGTTCTGGGAGAGCGTGCAGCCACGTATCGTGCAACTGAAAACAAACTACTTTGAGTTGGACCAGGCGGCAGAGCAGGCGCGCGTCTTCGCCAAAACCGTCGAACGATTCTCGTGATGCGTCCGAGATGTCACAAGTGCTTTGCTATGTTGACAACTCCCTGCCTCGCGCTATATTTTTCAGCTCATACGATTTTGTCAGCAAGACATTTCCAAAAAACACCAAAGCGCGCACGACGGAGACAATACGATGGCACATAAAAAAGGTCAGGGAGCTAGTAGAAACGGGCGCGACAGCAATCCGAGCTATCGCGGAGTCAAGGTTGGTGCTGGCCAGACGATCACTGCGGGCAGCATTCTCGTGCGCCAGTGTGGCACCAAGTTTCATCCCGGAAAGAACGTGGGCAAAGGCCGTGATTTCACGCTTTTCTCCTTGGTCGATGGCATCGTGAAGTTTGAGAAGGCGAACCGTCGCATCCATGTCATGCCTCTCGAGGTGGCTGTCGAAGCGTAGAGCCGGACGCGCACTGCATACCGAGGCCGTCGTTTGCTTCCATTCCCGAAATCGGGAGTATGGGCATCCGACGGCCTTTTGCATTTTATGGGAGGAATGCGGAGGCTCTCTTGTGGACATTCCCGCAGACTGTATGGTTCAGTGGCTCGGGACCTCCGGGACCGAGGGCTGGCTTTCAGACAACTCTGCTGCACGCACGAGGGGGATTGAGCGCATTGGACGAAAAGACGACAGAGCGGATTTCACGGCGTGCTCACCGCGTGCGTCATGGCGTTGTGTGTGTGTTGCTCGCTTTTCTCTTTGTTTCTTGCCACGAAAATGCTTTCAGCCAGCTCGCCGGGACTCCTCGGCTGACTGGTGCCGTGAGACCGGCTCGCCTCCAGACACGCCAAGGTGTCCCGTGTGAAATCGTGGTCTCTCTCGATTGGCCGGGCGATGAGATTCTCGAAGGCCGGCTTTTCTTTCAGCTCACTCCGCAGAACTCACCTAGGACCGTTCTTTTCCACCAGCGCCTTCCGGACATGGCTGTCAATCTGGGCAGGCATCAGATCCTGGTGCGAGTTCCCCGTGTGAATACGATCACTTTGCGCGATGGCTTGGAGTTGCACTGCTTCTTCGAGACCGACGGCGGCATTCTATTTCCGATCGGGACCTGTCCCTGGCCCGGTGCCACGGGTCGCACGCAGGTTGTGGCGTTGGTCGAACTGCCCGAACTGAAGGCGGCAAAAATGGGGAAGTTTGCCCGCAGTCTGCTTTTTCGCCCCTCTTCCCGCAGGTTGTACGGGGGGGGCGGATTCGGGGGGTTGTCTGGCGGCATTGCCCAGCTCGCAGTCGATGAATTGCCGAGTATTGCCCTCAACTACTGCGCCTACGATCTTCTCGTGGTAACGGACACTGCGTTGCATGCGGTGCGGCAGAGACAGCGTGCGGCACTTCGGCAATGGGTGCGTGCTGGCGGGCGGCTGTGCGTGCTGCTGGACCAGGAACGGGTCGCTCAAGTGGACCGCTCGTTCCTCTCCGAGTTGATGGGTGGAGACCTATCCTGGGCGACGCCCGCCTTTCACCGTCCGGGACTGGGTCGTCTGGTCGTGGTTCCGCGGGAAATGGTCGAAAGAGCCACTTCGAGGGAGGTCAATGCAGTTGTTGCCCATCTCTGGGGTATTCGGAAGGCGCATCTGGACACTTGGATGCCTAGCAAACCGTTTTCCTTTGCATCAAGACAGACCATTCGCAACCAGGGCATGGGGATGGGGATGGGCGGTGGTGGTGGCATATTTGCGTCGGGAGATTCAAGCCTCAAATCACCCTGGAGAAAGAATCGTTTTGGGCAGCTCGGTCTGACTGCGCCCATGCAGCTTACCTCCCAGCCCTGCAAGTTCGTGGACCATCTGGTCCCCTCCTTGCTACCGCGGGGGGTGTCGCTCGTCCCCCTCCCCATGCTCTTGGCACTTGTATTCGGTTTCGTGGTTGTGATCGGACCGCTGGACTACTGGCTTCTGGGAAAACTGCGCCGTCGGGTTCTCACCTGGATTGTGTTCCCACTGAACTGTCTGCTGTTCACGGGCGTCACAATTGCCCTGTCGCGGCATTATTTGGGCACGCAGGATCACCGGCACACGCTGGAGGTCGTGGATCTTGGCAGGCATGGTGAGGCACTGCGCCGGACGCGGCTGAACCTATTGTTCGCAGTGGGTACGCGAGACAGCGTGACAGGCTTGAGGAAATCTTTCTCCACCGTGGTGACGGCAGGGGGACTTCGCGGCGTGACATCGTTGAGAACTCCCCCACCGAACCGGAATCGCGATCACGTTGTGCCCACGCAAGTGGATGGAAGTTTTCCATACTCCTACACCCTCATCGAGCGGCTCGAGCAGTGGACTCCGCATCTGCAACGGCAGTTTGAAATCGCTCCGGACGTGGAGGTGGCGCCGTACGACTTCGAGTCTTCGCGCTGGGCCGAACTGTGCCGGGCCAAGTCGGATTTCATGATAGAGAAACCGACTACAGAGGAGTGTGGCGAGCTTCTGCGCCTGCTGTTTGAGCCGACAGGGGCAAAACACTCGCCCGAGGTGTGGGAATCGTGTTCCGAGCAGGTTGTGCCGCAGGACGTGCTCCTGGTCGAAGTCATGAGCGGATCGGGTGCCACAACCTTGTTTAGGCGTGGGGAGCACATGCCACAATACGGGTTTCTCTACGACATCACCGCTCGGGATCCGCAGGGCTTTTTCGGCTACGTGTCCAGCGTGGCTCCCGATGGCTGCGCCAACTTGGAGGATCTCACCGTTCTGGATGGCAGCGATGTGAATGAGATCGTGATCCTCGTGGTGAGGCGAACGGAGGATGGCTACGTTTTCTACCGACGCCACCACGCACCCGAACGACTGGAATGGAGCGAACATGAGCAAGCCGAACATCCTCTTCCTGCTGAGTGATGAACACAGTTTTCGGTTCATGGGGCACCGCTCGGCAGAGGCCGGAGGCGAGCCGGTGAGCACACCCGTGTTCGACCGTCTGGCCGCCACGGGCACCGTGTTCACGGATGCGTATTGCCAGATGCCGCTGTGCACGCCATCGCGCCTCTGTATTCTGACTGGTCGGGAGGTGAGGGGAGCGGGTGCCTGGGGGAATCAGTCGGTGCTCCGGCCAGAGCTTGAAACCATCCCCGGAGTGTTCGGAGAGGCTCGCTACGAGACCTGTCTCGTGGGCAAGATGCATCTCGGCGGAAATCGTCAGTTCTGTGGGTTCGCACATCGACCCTACGGGGATTTGACTGGCATGTGCGGGCATCAATGGGAGCCCGTGGACTCCGAGGAACGGAAGGGCACCCGCAGCCGGACGCTCCACGCCGGTGTGACGGGAGTGCCCGAGAGTTTGATTCAAGATGAAGTCGTCGCTCACGAGACCGTGGCGTTTCTGCGTGAGCACAAGAGTGCAAAACCGGACCAGCCCTGGTTCCTCTGCGCTTCGTTCAGCCGTCCCCACTTCCCCCTGACCGCGCCGCGCAGACATTTCGACGCCTATTGGCCCGGCAATGTGACAAAACCCATGGTGCCAGCCGCTGGCGATGCGTTCGACCATCCGATGAGCGTCGGAATGCGCAAGGGATTTCAGGCTGACGAGATCTCCGAGCAGGAGATGATGAAAGCGCGTGCAGCCTACTTTGCCTGCGTGAGCTATCTGGACGAGGTGATCGGCGATCTGCTGCTGCGTCTGGATGCCGACGGCTTGCTCGACAACACCGTCATCGTCTACTCCACCGACCACGGCGAGATGGCTGGCGAACATGGTGTGTGGTGGAAGAATGGGTGGTACGAAGCCTGCACACACGTGCCTTTGATCGTCTCGCTTCCCGAGCAGAGAACTGGCGATCTGCCGGCCAGGGAGGTGGATACGCCAGTTGCCCTGATCGACCTGATGCCCACTTTCTGCGAACTGGCGGAGATTGACTGTCCCGAGGGTGTCGATGGACGCAGCCTGGCGGAGGCGGCGCGGCATGGGGAGCCGTTGGCGGATGTCCCTGTGTTCACGGACGCGATGACTCCGCGATGGGGGACTGGCACCGAGTTTCGATCCATTCGCTGGCGCGGTTTCAAGTACGTTGTGTTCCGGGACGCACCACCGCTTTTCTTTGATTTGACCGTGGATCCCGGCGAGCAGCGAAACCTGGTCGATGCTCCGTTGTCTGGCGAGGCCGTTGCAGCCAGAGACTACCTGGCGGAAGTCGCAGCCGAGTCCATCGACTTCGACCAGGCTGAAATCGAGCGCAAGGAACGTGATGGTGGACTGAGCGAAGAGTTCCACCAGGACATCCCTGCCGGAACTGGAAACAGCTACCTGATGCCGTCCGGAAAGCTCGTGAACGCGGATGACGCCCTCTACGCGCCCACCGTGTTGGCCGCCACCCCGCAGGAAGCCTTCAGCGACTACCCCGCTGTTCCGCGCGAGGACACATCCGAGAAGCAGGTCTGTCAATGAGAAAGCCCGACAAACAACGCTACCTCCGGTCGGCAGTGAGACACGAGGAGTCGGATGAAATCCCTTTCTTCGAGCAGGAGATCGAGACAACTGTTGCCGGGAAGATCCTGGGAAAGGAACTGCCGAAGGTTCGTCCGTATGAAATCCCCGTCGAGGAGTATGTCAGGCTCAATCTTCTGGCGGGGAACGACATGCTCTTCTGGTCGCGGATCTGGGAGTTGGGTCGCAAGAACCACATCGATGAAAAGGGCCGGAAACAGTATATGGATGGAACCTTCAAGACCCGCCAGGATCTCAAGAGGATCACCTATCCGGATCTTGGAGAACTGGCCCGCGGTCTGGAAGAATTGCTGGCGGCAATCGAAGGCACTGGGATGGGGCTAGTGTACACACCGAGCCAGGAGTCCTTCATTGTGACGACCGCGATCGGCTACCAGGACTACTACGAATACATGATCACCGATCCCGCCTTTATCCACGAGTTCCAAAAGCGCGTGACTGAACATTGCGCACGTGAGCTTGAGCTGGCGTTGAAATATCCGATCGACGCCGTCCAGGTGGGCGCGGTTCTCTGCTCGAAGTCAGGTCCGCTCTTCTCAAAGGAGATGATGGAGGAATTCGAGTTTCCGTCTTTGCGTGCACGGGTGCAGATGGTGAAATCGAAGAGCGTGCCGGTGAGCATTCATCAGGATGGCAATGTCACCTCGCTGTATCCGGAATTCATCAAGATGGGCATAGACATCATCAACCCCATCGAGACGTGTGACGGCGCCCAGGACATCTTCAGCCTAAAGGAGAAATATGGCGCGCAGATTGCCTTGCACGGGAACATTGACATGAACTTGCTGGCATTCGGGAGTCAGGGAGAAATAAAGGACCAGGTCACTGAACACTGCCGACGACTGAGCGCCGGGGGCGGCTACGTCTGCGCGTCCAGCCACAACATCACGGAAGCCATCCCGGTCACGAATTTTTTCGCCATGCGGGATGCCGTGCATGACTTCAAGTTCACAGGCACGTGCATCACGGAGTCGTCCCCTTTGGCGATTTGTGCCAGCTTGTCTGCAGCGACTACGTCGGCGAAGGCTGCGGCCGCCTCCAAGAACTGGAGCGTCGATCGATAGCGAAAGATGCCCTCCGCCACGATCTCGTCATTTTTGGTGTGGTCTGTGACGGAAACCTCTGCCCTGTACACAGTGAATCTGTCACGCGCGGAGCCGTAGACGACGCGGACGGAGAGCAGGGGCCTGGTTTTGGAGTGTTCCGAGGCACGGTCCATGCATATCTGGAAAAGCTCCGATTTCTTGAACTGCTTGCGCCACAGTTGAAGCCTCTCCTCGTCTCCTTCTATGACGTAGGCCCGGTTGCCGCGCCGCATCTGGAAACCAAAGAATACGAGCAGACCGACGAACCCAAGAAGGATTGCGTATTTTAGGGGCTTTGCGCAGACGCGCGCCATTTCGGAGAGAATCTGTGCTAGCAGGCTTGGCGGAGGCGGCAGATCCATCTCCTCTGGCTCCGGGTGGTGGATCAGGCCGGCTCTTGGGATCAGAATTCCGGACATGCGCGTGAGGGGGGTGTCCAGATCGCTTCCCTGTGCGGGTGGTGTATCGGGCACGGTGCCTGTTTGGAAGTTGTAGCCACACGCCATGCAGA
>JAGLDW010001481.1 GCA_023145395.1 Lentisphaeria bacterium
GTCACAGGGTCATTCGTCGCGGCCCCATTGTTGACATTATAGTTGTCAGAAAAGCTAAAGATTGCATATGAATTTTTGGTGACAGTTATCGCATTGCCGGATCCGTCGTCGATAGGGACCGTGATGGTACGGGTAGTGCCGTCTACATCCAGGGTTAAATCACAGCTCGATGGTTGGATGAGAATGTCTTCGTCATAGATGTTCACCAGTTCCACGTTCACGGTCACAATGACCTGAGCAAGAATTGTGGATCCAAGGAATTCTATATGACTGTATACAGCCGTGACCCCCACCTCGTTGATGTAGGGAACTTTCTCGAGGCCGTAGCAGGTGTCGCCTGACGTTCCATCCGTGTAGACGCTGGCGGCGGAGTCGGTATCGCAGAAGTCGATGAGATTGAGCTTGACCTGGGTGGATACGTTGGTGCCTGAGAGCCCGAGCCAGGGGGCGCCGCCGTCGGCGTCGCCGGGGGACGCTTGCGCGTTGATCGTCTTGGTTGCGGGGTTGGAGTAGAAGTCACGCGCCGTCGAGCTGAGCCAGCCGAAGTTGGTGGCGTTGGTCCAGTCTGTGGTATCCCAGTCGATGTCCCACAAGTTCATGCGCTGGTAGTCCGTCGTGTCTCCCGCATTCCGGTAGGCGTCGATGATGCTGTCGTTGTGAGGAGAATAGGTCGCCAGCGCCGAGGAGGTGCTGCTAAGAGACCAGGGGAGTTCTGTCAGATGCTTCCACGAGAACCAGTCCGTGGCGCCTGCTGGCGCATCGGTGCGGAACTCGTCGTAGTCAAGACAAATCTCCTCGGGGCTCCAGCCGAAGCGGGGGAGTGCGCCTGGTGTCGCCTCGTTGATACCAGTACCACTGGTGTAGCTGCCATTCTGGTTATAGTCCAAATAGAACTCGCCAGCCGTATAGGAACCGTTGCCGTTGGTGTCGATGTAGGGCTCTCCGGCGGGGGTGATGAGCGAGCCTGGATCGAGCTTGCCAGAGTCGTCTATGGCGAGGAAGGAGAAGCGTCCGGTGAGCACGCTGTCGCTTGTGTCACCATCTCCGTTGAGGTCGCGTCCCACGCTTGTCTCGCTCATGCTGACGTGCTGCCAACTGGCCCTGTCCGCAAGCGTTGTGCTCGGATCCCCCACTGCCACCTGGGTCGCATAGGAAGGCGTGTAGGCGAAATCAAGATCGACAGCCAATGCAGTCTCCAGACCAAACTGGTCCCGGGTCTGTCCAGTGGGATTCGTGCTGCACCAGAAATATCGATTCGCACCCCAGATGTTGTCTTTCGGCGTTGCGAACAGGGCTTTGGTTGTCGCGGTGCCCGGGTAGAGGTTCTCCGGATAGCTCATGGCCGTCAGAGGATCCGGACTCTCACCACCATCGCAGCGAAATTTGAGTGCGCCTATGGCACGCTCGAGCCCACCGCGGGCAAGCAGCCGCGCTCGCGTCGCATTCGCGTTGTTGGCGGCGGCCATGCGGTCGGTCAGCGCCTGGAAGGAGAAGCTCATGGCACTGATCAACAGCAAAGCCATGATGCCCAGCGTGAGTAGGAGGGCAATGCCCTTCTCTTTCTTTCGGTCGGCTTGGTGTTTCATTTCAGGACCTCCTAATTCTTCGCTGGTGGCATCCCTGGGCAGAGCGGGCGAATACTTCTATTGGCAAATAGCCATGGTCTTGCAGAAGGTGCGTCGGCTGTTTTCGAGCATCTTTACGATCTTGGGATGGCTTAGGGGGAGCCCCAGAGTGTAGACAGCCGGATCGACAAGCTCTAGGCGAATCTGGATCACGGAGGGGCGGACAAACAGGACGGTTCCAGGAGAAATGGTGGTGCCGTCAAGTGCCTTCGCCACAATATCGAACTTTCTCACCCCTTCGATAATGGTGTGCGCGGAGCCGTCGGATGTGCTAGCCGCCCAAGGCGGTGGGTTGGAGGCTGTGTCGGTGTCGCCGTAGAAGTCCCAGTCAGCATTGGCTCCACCTCCAGTGCGGTCGGGAACACTGGAGCGTGTGACCTTCCCGGTTGCCGAGTGAAATGCATAGTGAATCTCGCAAAGGTCGGTTTCTGCACTCGTGTTTGGATCATCGACGGAGACGAAGCTAAGCTGGTTCGGGTCGGTCGCGCTGCCGATGGTGGGCCCGATGCGGAAGGGGATCTCACGGCTTGGGATGCTCGAGGTCCGAGCGGACTCGAGATCGCTCTGGACGACTTGGAAGAACACCTGCATGTTCTCATAAACACGGGCATTCTCCTGGGTGTTGGACCAGAGAGACTGGGATTTCCAGATGAACTGCATGATGAAACCGAGCATGATGACCAAGACCGCCATGGCCACCATCAGCTCGATCATGGTGAAGGCTCTTTTTCGCATTCTCTATCCTTTTTCGGGTCGGTGTGCCGATCCCTGTCCATCAATTCGGGTTGAACACTTCGCGTCGGTAGTAGCATTTTTGACGGGCGCCATAGGGCAGTTCCGCCGGCCAGCTCATTTCGAGATTGAGGACCACTCCCGTGTCGTAGGGAATGGTGATGTTTCCAGTGGCTGCCGGATCCGGATCGCCCAAGCGGATGGGTTTCTTCCAGAGCAAGGCGATGGCGGAGAATTCAACTGTGTCCCCTGCGGTGAAACTATCACTGTTGTCCACGTCGCGATAGCGGAGAATCTTGAAGTGCGTGTAGTCTCCGTCTCGAAATATGGAGGGGTCAAAGATCAGCACGGTTGCGCTGGCCTCGTCGAAATTGTCGCGGTCCGCGTCGTTGAAGCCGCCAGCGGGAGATTTGACAATATTGCCGGTGCCACTATCTCCGATGAATGCCGTCCAGTTTGCGGTGGAGGATCTCACATGGCTGGCAAAGACGTTGAGCATGCCCTCGGCTGCTTGCGAGCCATAGTTGTCGACTGCGGCATCGCGAAGCTGGTTGGCGCCGATGGGGAAAAGCGCCATGATGCTGACCATGCCCACGACGACCACGCCGATGGCGAGGACAACCTCGATCATGTTGAAGGTGCGTTTTTTCATGGTCGTCCGTCGTTTCTATGGACCGTCAAAGACGATGCG
>JAGLDW010001482.1 GCA_023145395.1 Lentisphaeria bacterium
CGACCTGCCGCTGGAAACCCGCGACTGTGCGGCCGTTGGGCTTGAAGATCACTGCTCTGGCATTGAAACTGCCGCTGGTGTGCCCTGGCACGTCCTGCACCATGGTGCAGCTATCGACAGGGCTGGGAGAGGAGGGGCCGCCCGTGTCGTCGATCTCCCAGAGGACGCCACCGGGGGCGAGGAAGATCCAGCTGGTGTTGGGAACCCAGCGCAAAAAGTGGTTTGAAGTATCGACGATGCAGGTGCGGATGGCCCGGAACCGTCTGTCGGTGTCCGTGTCGTTGGCGTTTGGCATGATGAGAGCGACTCGTTTCCGGTGGCTGATGGCATACTGCCTGGCCAAGCGGAGCTGGGAACCGACGACGCGGGCGCCCGCATCGACACCCGAGCCGACCACAAGCTTCTCGAAGGTGGGGACACTGATGGTGACGATGATCACCATGATGATCACCACGGCTAGCATTTCAAGTAGCGTGAAGCGGCGGAGGGAGGTCTTGCTCCCTCTCTTGCTCCTCGGAATCGCCAGACGTGTGGGCATGTCTTTCACCTTGTTATATAGTTCCAGCTGCGGCCAGTTCCAACGTACATCGCGGAACGCTTTGCGTCAATGCACAATGCGACTGTCCCGGAGCATCCTCGAAACATCCGCCGCCACTACTGTTTTTCTCTATAGTAAGTATACACGGCACGCGTGTTCGAGACAAGGAAAAAAGAGGGGAGACACAGGGGCAGATTCTACCGCAAAGAACGCAGAGAGCGCAGAGATGGCAGAGGATCAGAACTCGAAATCGGATCTTTACCACAGATTCGAGGTTGACAGGATCAAGGATCAGAGGTCATGGAGCAAGGGTGGTTTTCCATGGCATTCGACTCTGTCTACTTCTTGTTTATTGTCTTCATTCGTGTCCCATCCGTGCCCATCCGTGGTTAGAAATGACTTGAAAGCGGTGTCCGCCTGAATCGCGTGAGTTCTAGATCCGGTGGTTTCCTGCCTTTCATTCTTTTTCTGTTCCGCCTTCCGCCTTCCTGTCAAGTCCTGACGAAAAGTTGA
>JAGLDW010001483.1 GCA_023145395.1 Lentisphaeria bacterium
TCGCGCCTCGTCAGGAACCAAAATGAACAGCAGTCCCGCTGAGCGGGATGAAGTTATTTCCGCGCCGACCCTTAGCGCCATTCCGGCCTCGTCCCCAAGAAAACGCCCGGCACCTAATTCAAAGGTGCCGGGCATCTGATTGCAGATGGAACAATCGACAGAGCCATAAACGCGGGCTCCGTCATCTCCTGGAACGCTACGGGCGCGTCAGTTTCCAGAAGGTGTTGTAGCTGTTTGGATAGTGCGCCCACTGTGCATTGGGCGCACCGGCTGCGCTGCCGTCGCAGAGGCTGAAGTTGCCATTGTTGTTGTGGCGCACACCATAGGACTTGCCATTATACGTGCCCGTCGCCCGGCCACGGCAGTCCGGCCCACCGGCAACGCTGCCCACAGGGTAGGCACAGGGGCGGTCGCCCCAATAGGTGTCAAACAGCAGAATGGTGCTGGAGGGCTGGGTGATCTGGCCGGGCTTGCGGACATAGGCGCCTGGCGTGGTTGTATACCCTCGGAAAAGAACCCAGGGATTGGCGTTGTAGTCGTTCGGATAACTGCGTTTGTCGCCGTATCTGTGGTTTTCGTACGGCGATGCACCAGGACAGTCATACACTTCGCGGTTGTTGATGTACGGGTAGACTACAGCCCACCACGGATACCAACCGGTCCGAGTCGTCTTGAAGATGGGATCGTAGGGATCCTGGACAATGGCGACGGAACAGTACGCCATGGGCAGCACCTCCCCGTTGTCGTCCATGTACATGGCCATTGCCAAACCCAGTTGCTTCATGTTGTTCAGACATGAAATTTGGTTGGCCTTGCTCTTGGCGTTCTGCAGCGCGGGCAACAACATCGCCGCCAGAATGGCAATGATCGCGATCACCACAAGCAACTCGATCAAGGTGAAAAACCGCTTTGGGCGAGTATTGGCCCCGTGCAAGTTTCGAAGACTTTGTGCTTGTTCCATGCTGCCACACTCCTCGCTCTGATCTCGGACACTCCAGCACCGCCCCCATCTTCAGGTTCACGCCTGCTTCCGGACAGGCGAGCGGGCAAGTTCCAGCTCAACACCCTACCACAATAGGTCAAGGCAGGGGAATAGTCAAGAATCCACGTCAGCCGTGTCTCCGTTGCAGCAGGAGGCCATGATGTCTCCCAGTTAGAACTGGTCCGTTTTCAGCAGCACAAGCGTGCATGCTTCCTGAACGCGAACGCCCCTTTCTCGCAGTGCGTCTTGCAGCGAGGGGTTCTCTGCACCGGGATTGAAGAGGACCCGCTGGGGGGCAAGGCGGAGCAATTCGTTCTGGAGTCCGGAGGAAATGGCGGCGGACACGTAGATGGTCACCGTGTCGACAGTGGTTTCAACCTCCGCCAGATTGCGCACAACCGGTAGGCTTTCGATCTTATCGACAGCCGGGTGGACGGGGATCACGCGATGCCCCTTCTCGAGCAAGAGCCTCACTGCCTGATTCGAATAGCGTTCCGGCTTGGGACTCGCCCCCAAAACAACCACCGTCTCTGCTTCCGTGTTCATTTTCTTGTTCCTAGAACCAGGGCCGATTGGCCTTGATCTGCTTCATCCAGCCCGAGATGTTGTCCGCCTTTACGTGCCCGTCCAGATAGCCAATGTTGGTCTGGCGATTGTGCTTCACGTTCTGTGTGGCGGCTGCATCGTTGTACAACCAGGGAAGCGTCTCGTCGGAGTCGTTCATGTACATGGCCACACCGAGAGTGATTTGCTTCAAATTGTTCTGGCAGGAAGCCTGGCGCCCCTTCGCACGAGCCTGGGCCAGGGCGGGAAGCAGCATGGCCGCCAGGATGGCGATGATGGCGATGACCACCAGTAGCTCGATCAACGTGAATCCGTGTCTGTTTGTCTGACTTTTCATGAAAACACTCCCTTGTCTGTTGATGAGGATCGCCCCGTGGGTTCTCTGCGCAATTCCCTTACAAAACAATACCATACCACACTAAAATGAATGTAGTGCACATTCAGGAGGAAGCCAGTTTGCGGAGTTCGCAAATTGCTGGCCTTGAACGTGCTCCACGACCACGATAGATTCTGTCCCGCACTGAGTCCGACACGGCGCCTGCGCATGACGAAGCCCGCACGATGCGGATCAACTTGGAGGTTGACATCTTGAAGAGACACCTCGCCATTGTTCTCCTGCTGGTCGGAGTTTGCCAGCTCCGGGCCGACGACAGCGGACTCGAGTGGCGCGAGTTCCCCTCGCTTGTCGAAAGTGCTTGGCACCAGTGCGATTTCCGCAGTTGCCAGCCGCGGACCCTCATGAAACGACGGCTGCCAGAAGGCGGGACGGAATGGCTTGTGGACGCCCCGGGTGCGGAACGCCCCGAAGACGGGTACTGGCTGCTGCGCGAGCCGGCTTGGACTCCCTGGCTGCTCACCGCCAAGGGCGCCCCGGGGGAACTCACCTACGATCCGAAGCGGACCGGCGTGTTCGATATTGTGTTCAACCTGCGCGCCGTCGATCCCGTCTGCGCCTTTGGCGTGCGACTGGATGACGAATCGAAGTTTGACATCGTCAGGACATCCCCCACCACTCGCGAGCGGAACTTCAACGAGGACGTGCTCTGGCGGCGCAACGTGCGTCTTGACGGTCGCAAGCTGGTGTTCAAGACGGTCGGTGAGCGCCTCTATCTTCAGGGCGTGACCTTTCTCCCGCAGGGACACAAGCCTGCTCGCCGTCGTGTGGCCACCGACCGCGTGACGGTTGCGCGCGCCGCCGGTCGCCACCACGCGTTTCCCGGGATCGCCCGGTTGGCGGACGGAACGCTGGCGGTGGTCTATCGGGACGGAGTGGCCCATGTCTGCCCCTTCGGGCGCATTCTCATGGTGCGGTCCAAGGACCAGGGAAGGACGTGGTCGAAGCCCCAGGTCCTGATCGACACTCCCTCCGACGAGCGCGACCCCTCCATCCACACGCTGCCTGATGGTCGCGTGATGGTGACGTTCAACACGTGGAACAGCTGGATGTCCCATCCGAACCTGCGCGCCAAGTACGCAGAACAGACAGCCCGCATCGAGCAAGACGGTCTACGAGCCTACACCGGCCGATGGATGATGCTCTCGAACGATGATGGCCAGACCTGGGACAAGCCGTTCCGCGTCTCCGGTTTTGCACCCCATGGGCCCATGGTGCTCGACTCCGGAGAGTTCCGCTACCCAAGCTGTCGAACCAGGGGGGATCGGCGACAGGTCATCATCTGGCACGGCTCGGCAGGCGGGAGAGAGTGGAAGGTCGGTTCGATTGTCGGGGATTGTTTCTGGAATCCCAAGCGCCGCAATGCGGTGGTGACCTACGAGGAACCCTTCCTCGCCATCGTCGGCAACGGAGACTGGCTGACAGCCGTCCGCGTGCCCCACGATGGATACATCCGAGTGGTGCGCTCAACGGACGAGGGAAAGACCTGGAACCGCGCGGACAAACTCTCTGTGCGCGGCTTTCCGCAGCACCTGCTCACACTGCGTGACAAGCGCCTCCTCATGGTCTATGGCTACCGCTATGTCCCCTTCGGCATTCGTGCTGTTGTCAGCTTGGATCACGGGACAACCTGGAATCTCGATGACGAGATGGTTCTCGCCTTCGACGCTCCGTTTAGCGATGTGGGCTATCCCGTCAGCGTCGAACTGGATGATGGGCGCGTGCTGACGGTCTACTACACCAACGCTGACAAGCCAGAGGCCTGTTTCATCCAGGCCGCCATCTATCGGCCATAGAGGCCGGTGGCTGGGGGCGACACGCCCTCCACGACTTGGGGTAACGCCTCAGTCTTGTGGGG
>JAGLDW010001484.1 GCA_023145395.1 Lentisphaeria bacterium
CGCTACCCGTGCCACTGAGTGAGGAAGGCCACGATCACCTTCGCGACATTGCCAAAAACGGATGCGCGTGCGACCTCGAAACCGTGACTGTTGCGGCGAACCTGGCCAAAGATCGCAACCCGGGGTGCCGCACCATGCGTGTAGACGCGCCCCGCGTCGCTGGCCGCCTGCTCGTATACGACTGGCTGCAGTGCCGTGCCTGCATCTTGCGCCAGCCGGCAGAGATCGACAAACAGCCGCTGGTCGTAGTTGGTCTCCATGTCCATGCTCCAAATCCCCGGACGTCCGTCCAGTTCCAAAGGCGAATCAGGAAGCACGGGACAACCATCGACGGCGACGAAAACCTCCGGCTTTTCGCGATGCGCCAGAACCTTGGCGCCGTGGCAACCGCCTTCCTCATGCACCGTGAAGGCGGCAATCGTCGGAAGCGCTGTCCGCAGACCCTTCTCCTTGATCACGTGCAGAGCATGGAGAATGGCGGCGACGCCTGCCCGGTCGTCGAAGGTCCAGGCACCGATCAGTGGATCATCATCAGCCCCCAGCACAACCGGGCCGCGACCCTCCGCTGCATGCACGACCGGAGTGCCCGGACGAACCCCCGCTTCGGTCAATTGCGCCAGACTCATCCCCGTGATGATGCGCACATCCTGCCACATTGTCCCCATCTTCAAGGCTCCCGGTCGATGGGTCGAACCAAAAGAAAAAACACCGGGAACATCGGACGAGTCGCCAAGGATGGTGACCATGCGTTCACCAATCTTGAAGGGGATCAGGCCACCGGAGTTCGTCACCCGCAGGTCCCCGTTCGGCTCGCACGCCAGAACCACCATGGCGATTTCATCCATGTGTGCGGCGATGCATACCAGTGGTCCGTCAGGATTTTCCCCCGGGAAGCGGACAAAGACATTTCCAGCCGGATCGGTCTCGGGTTCGTAGCCCCACTCCAAGAGCAGCGAACGGACGGCGGCGGCCATGCGTTCTTCACGTCCGGGCGGCGAGGGAATGTCAAGCAGCGTCTCGAACAGAGACAACACCGGACAATCATGCTGCGAATTGATGACCATCGGAAGTATCCTCCTAGTGTCCGCAAGAAACGATCTGCGTACAGTAGCACATACGTGGGAGCGTTTCTTCTCTCCGCCTCTCATGCGTAGCGCAATGCGGACAGCGCAGACCAAGGACCAGAAATCACCACGAAGACACGAAGCACACGAAGGGGGACAAAAGCTCCTGGCGAGCCGCGCCCTGCGAACTGCGCAAATCATGGAGGGCCGATGTCCACA
>JAGLDW010001485.1 GCA_023145395.1 Lentisphaeria bacterium
CCTTTGCTTCTCGTCTCGTTCTTGCCTCTGCCAAGCACCGATCATTGCGCGTCTCGGCTTGGTCTGCTATTGCGCTGCGACAACATCACATGTGGTTTGAACGACTGCAACACCGAACCTGAGACAGAGCCGCTGGCTATATCGGCCGCTGGTCGGCCGCGACGTTCGCAAATTCTGTCACACCGTTGAGCCACATGTGGCCGACACCGATCCAGCGATTGGCCACCGTGAGTGGGGTTGGGATCATTCCGGCCATGACGAGGGTGGCGATGTGGAAGTAACAGGCGTCCACCTCCGAAGGCTTGCCGTCGCCCATGTGGTTGAATCCGCCATCTTCGTTCCAGCACGACTCCAGGATCCACGCACCGGCGCGCCGCAGCACCGCCCGGTATGGTTCGGAGTTGTCGCTCAACGTACGGATGACCACGGCGGCGTTGCAGGTGCCGTGCACTCCGCCACCGGTCCAACTGCCGTCCCTGTCCTGCATGCGCATGAACCACTCCAGGAGCAGATCTGGATTCGGCATCTCACGCCCCGCATATTTGTAGGTGCGCATGGCGTGGAAGGTGATGGGGTTCAGCGAGCAGAATGGGTATGGCGTGCTCTGGACAAACCATCCAGTAAGCGGATCCACACGGGCCTCATACAAGGCAACCAGATGGTCCGCGACCTGCCTGGGCATCGGCTCGCCAAGCAAATCGTAGGAACCCGCCAGCATGTCCGGCGCGTAGGGATTGCTGCGCGCAGGGTCGTCCAGCCCCAACCCCAGACTGTGCTCCCGCAGGAAGGGCCTCGGGTCGCACTTTGGTTTTCCCCCCAATGCACGCAGACCACGGAGACTCTTCCAGGTCGAGTGGGCATGATACCATCGTGACGCACAGCGCGGGTCTAGCGGTTTGAAGTATCCCTCCGCAGTTTGACGGGCATTGATAAAGTCGATGGTCTGCTCCCGATTTGGGTGATCGACACCCAGGGTCAGCAACAGTTCCGCCACGTATGCTGCGGCCGAGGTGTCGTTGTAGAGGCAGTCGGAGATGCCGAGGTAGTCATCGCACGTCGATGCCCGCCAGTCCCGTTTCCCGTCCTGCAGCACGAGGAGATAGTCGACCATCTTCCGGATATCGGCTGGGGACACACAGTGATTTGTCATCGTCGACCTCTCTTCGCCTTCTTCGGATTCTTGACCCCCGGCGAGGACACCGAGGTTGCGGGCAAAGCCCCGTTTGAAGAATATAGTGCGCAGAGGTCTGGTGCAATGTGCATCTGCCGCGGAAGGACCTGATCGTGAATGACATGAAACCCACCAAGCGGATTGAGAAGCTGCGGGAACAGACCTTTTCGTCCCCGATGATGGCGGAGCTCCCGTCTCATAGCTGGGGATTGAGAAGAGGGGTGTTGCTGTGCGAGGGCTGGATTGACTCCGGAAACCAGCCAACGACGCGCCTTCGTCGTGCCGCGAGTCAAGCGTACCGCATGGAGCGCGAGAGGGTCAACATCAATGACCACGAGTTGATCGTGGGCTGCCCAGACCTCTCAGGACTGACTGAAGATGAGCGGGGACGTCTCGCGGAAACGACCGAGATCGCACGGATGTGCATCCCAAAATCTCCCGGCGTTTATGACCACATGGCCATGGACTACGAGAAGCTCATCACGGTGGGGCTCGATGGTCTGATATCGGAGGTGAACCAACACCGCAAGGTCCTGGATCTTCAGTTGCCGGAGAGCATCGCGAAGGATGAGTTCTACCACGGTTGCCTGCTGGAGCTGAATGCTCTCGCAGGAATCGCAGAGCGCTATGTCGAGCATGCCCGGGCACTGGCGGAGAGTTCGCCGCCGGAACGGGCCCGCGAGTTGCTGGCGATCGCCGATATTCTGACGAAAGTGCCGACGCGGCCGGCTACGACCTTCCGCGAAGCCCTCCAGAGCATCCACTTCTACACATTCCTGTTGCTGGGCGACTACCAGATGGGACGCCCGGACCAGTACCTGATCGGGCTCTACCGCGCCGACATCGCGGCGGGTCGATTGACTCCGGAAAGCGCGTTGGAGCTGATCGACTGCTT
>JAGLDW010001486.1 GCA_023145395.1 Lentisphaeria bacterium
GATCACGAGGGGAACGCTGTGCACAATGAGCTGACCTATCTGTTCGTGCAGAGCATTGTTCACACCAGAATGGCGTATCCAGGCATTGGCCTGTGCGTACACGATGAGACGCCTGATGATCTGCTGGACTTGGCAGTGGACATGCTGTCACGAGGCTACTCTCACCCGGCGATTTTCAACGACGAGGCCATCACGCGGGGATTGCTGGAGCTGGGCATTCCCGAGCGCGACGCGTGCAACTATGTCCACAGTTCATGCGTGGAGATCACACTTTGCGCACAGTCCAGTTGCTGGGTTTTCAGTCCAAACATAAATACGCCTCAACTGTTCCTGGATGTCATGCGAGAAGTCTCGGAGATGATGACACGCGCCTGCGAAGGGATTGTGACTCTGTTCGGCTCGAAGGCCGTGCCAGGCATGTATTCATACCTGAGGCATGTCACTGAAGGAGAGAAAACACCGGCAACTCCGGACGGCAGAAGGGCGCACACGCCACTTGCCGCGGCTTCGTCTCCGGTGCAGGGCCGCGATGTGAGCGGCCCAACCGCTTCCATCCTGTCCTCGACCTGCTGGAATCAGCTGCCGTTCATGGGCGGAGTCGCCATCAACCTCAAGTTCCAGCCGCAGGGCGCCGCAACCCGAAAGAGCATGAAAGCCGTCATCAAGACATCGATGGCCCGGGGAGGCCTCCAACTTCAGGTGAACTGCGTCTCCAGAGAAGACCTCCTCGATGCGAGAGCGAATCCGGACAAACACCGTGATCTGCTGGTGCGCATTGGTGGATACAGCGACTATTTCACCTCGCTGTCGCCGGGAATGCAGGATGAAATCGTGAATAGAACAGAACAGGATATCTCCGACACAAAGTAAGGTCAGAGCTTAGGGAAGCACTGATAGTCCGTGCAATTCCCATTTTCCGTTTCCCCCCCCCCGCGACCTCGCGTCGTGGGTGAACTAGATGAGCTGCTCAAATCTGGCGTTCCCCACCCCCTCGCTCAGCCGCGCCTGGGAGGCGCGGCTGAGCGAGGGGGTGGAGGTGGGTAGAAACGCTGCTCGTAGTCGGTAAGTCTGATTCACCCACGACACAAGGTCGTGGGGGTATAGTGCGGAAGTGCGGATTGCGCGAGTCGGTTTTCTATCCGAAGCATGGTGTCCAGCTCCGAAGTTTTCAGCAATACCCGAAGGACAGTTCCATTCACGAGGAACCAGAACGTTGACACGTATCAGGAGGAGTCGCTCGATGTATGGAATGGGCTGGCAGATTCGAACTTGCATCGCATTGAGCGCTGCGTTTTTCGCGCTGCGCACGGCGGCATTGGATGTTGTGCAGCCCGACGGCGCACCCATTGCGATCGTCTTCGGGGAAGGGCTCGAACAAGACGCTGTGGCGCTTGCCGCCGCCTGCCGGAAAGCGACCAACGCGGTGTTCCCAACCGTCGCCTCCAGCACCGTCATGCAGCCTGGGACATGGCGTCTCGGCGAGCCCTGGCTCACGCGGGATCTGATCCTGGTCGGGAACGTTGTCAACAACGAGGCAATGTTCGCGCTCTACAGCCGGTACCTAGCCGGTGCGAACGCGGCCTACCCCGGCTCCGGGCGCTACGTCCTGCGAACTTTGCATCAGCCCTTTCGCCGCGGAGTCGATCTGCTCGTGATCGGCGGATCGGACCAGGTCGGAGTCGCGGCTGGGATCAAGCGGTTCACCCAACTCCTCGCGGACAACGGCGGCCATTTCGCCCCAACGATCGAACTCGGCAGCACCGTAGGGCCGGACGTAGTCCAGCCAAAGTTCAGAACAGAGTTCACCTCTGCCGTCTACCGGTTCTACTGGGACGCAGATGCCGCCGCCGGCCGGAAGGCCAGGCAACTGCTGCTTGAGGAGATGACCAAACGCGATCACGGCCTGTGGGGATTCGACAAGGCTGGGCACTATCACTGGGAGAAGAAGTACCGACCGCTTTTCCAGTTGCTCGCATCCGGGTTGCTATCGGACGCTGAGCAAGCGCGCATCGACGCGCGCCTGACAACGAACGCACTGGAGAACACGGACTGGGCCGCACGCCGGACGCTGGACTGCCCCGTAGGGCGCATGGCGGATCGCCTGAACCGGCATGAACTCTCCGCATTTGCCGGGCTCTTCCTCGTCCTGGACTATCTGCAACACGTCGCGATTGTGCCCGAGGAACACAGAGCCGCGGTGCGGCAGGGCTACGAACGACTGCTGGGGCACTGCCGCGCCCTGGTGGAAGAGGGGCATTTCCACAGCACTGTCCTGGCCGGAACCGAGGGTGCCGAATCCACCAACATCCTCGCGGATCTCTACCTCTACCACGGCGATCGGCGCGCCGCGACCGACGGCACATTTCAACGCATGGCCGACTACAATATTTCGGCCAAGGACAATCTGGGCTGGTACGCGGGCGG
>JAGLDW010001487.1 GCA_023145395.1 Lentisphaeria bacterium
TGTTCAACGAGATGGCGACCACTTTGGCGGGAGTCAGCAGCCCGCATGCGCGGGCGACATCCTCATAGAGTCTGACAACCTGAGCCAGATGCGGCATCCGCAGAAAGTCCATGCGGCGCAGCGTCTCCTGCCCAGCGCGGTGACAGAGAATCAGATGGGTGGGACAGGTGCCGCGGAGTAGAGGCAGCGTAGCCGTGCTTCCAGGGTGAAGAATCGAGCCCTGCCCTTCCACCACGACCAGGTCCGCATCTCCCCGCTCAAGCACAAATTTCTCCACTGCGCCCGCCGCATAGTCCACACGGACGGCGTCCAGCGGCAGCCCACCTCCGCAAATCGAGATGCCGATCTGTCCGGTGGCCAGGAATTCGGACGTCACGCCGCGTTCAAGCGCCAGACGGTGCAGCAAGAGTCCCGCCGTCATTTTCCCATTCGCCATGTCTGTTCCGACCATGACCACCCGCTTGTTGTCGAGGAGTCTCGCACGCGCCGTGCCGACACCCAGCCCCTTGGGTTCGCACCGGATATCCCACACCCACTGCTCCAGACCCAGATCCGGGTACCGCTCAGACAGCCGGTCATGCAAGCCATTCACCACGGACATGCCTCTCGCCACCGCCTCGTCCACTACGGCAAACCAAGGTCCGGGCAGGAGTCCGCCAGAAGGAGCAATACCCAGCACGAACACCTCCGCACCAAGAGCAGCCGCCTCCGAGACAGTGCTGACGACGGGACAATCGCGCGGACTGTCCACCACATCGGACACGCTCTTTCCGGCATGGCAGGAGTCGATCACACAGACGATGGGATTCTCGCTGAAACGCAAGAGCCCATAGCCCATCTTGCCGATGGACTTCCCGAGGTGATCCTCCATGAAGATCGCGATTGGCTGGTTGGATCTAAGTCTACACATCGGTCAACACAGCTCCATGTCCGGGAGAATTGCTGGGGGTGACAACGCCGTCGATCATCTCGGCGCCGCTGGCTGGATCGTTCACTAGATTCAATTGGGAATCCAGATCAATGTGATCAAACGCGGCGCCCAGCGCAGCGCCCGCGGAGATAGAGAGCGTGGACTCTCCCATACAGCCGATCATTGTGCCCAACCCATGAGCGCGCGCGGTGGCGATGATGCGCAGCGCCTCGGTCAGCCCTCCGCATTTCATCAACTTCAGATTCACACCGTCCACACGATCCGCAAGCGCGGGAATATCCTCCGCGAGCCAGATCGACTCATCCACGTAGATGGGGAGAGGACGGTCGCGGAACAGTTCGGGGAGTTGATTTTCGGCGCCCTGCACCAACGGTTGCTCCACATACTCCGCGCCACGCTCGGCCAGCCAGGCGCACATGCACTTCGCATCGGCCAAATCCCACCCGCCATTGGCGTCCACGCGCAAACCTACCTCGAACCCCTTCACCGCCGTCAGGATCGACAGATAGCTCTCCTGGTCGAACTCGATCCCGTTGGGCGAACCGAGTTTGACCTTCAGGTACTTCGCACCCGTCCGCTCCAGAATCTCCGGGACACGCTCGAGGATGACCTCCGGCTTGTTGATGCCAATCGTCACCGAGGTGGGAACCGAACGTCTGGACAAACCGAACACGCGCCAGAGTGGCTGCCCGCACAGCTTGCCCAGAAGATCCCAAAGCGCCATGTCCAAGGCGGCCTGGGCCCGAGGACGAACTCCAAGATCGCGCGCCTTGTCCCAGACTTCGCTGATGGAGCGCCCCTCTATCCCCGCCTCAATCAAGCGGCCGATCTCCGCCTCTCCCGTGTCGCACGTCTCTCCGTCGGGCGCGTTTGCGCCCGCCAATTCCCCGACACCGACTACCCCTTGGTCCTCGACGAAAACAAAGAGATTCTCGGAGCCGCGGATCACGCCGCGACTGATCTCGAGCGGATACCGTTTCTTCAGGTACATGCGTCGGAATGTGACGTTCATGGTTCCCTCTTTCTAGTCGCTTTCCAATTCCCCATCCGGCGGAGTTTCTGCCACGCTGGGGAGATCCGCAGGGGGTGGTTCCTTGGCGGACGAAGACACGGGATCGGGCACCTGCTCGTCTGCCCATTCTTCTCCATCCTGTGGGGGGAAACGGATCTCAATGGCGGTTGCGAACTCCGCGGAAGGCTCGACAAAGGCAATGGCGGCGCCGTATTCGCCGAGCATGTCGCGAGTGATCGCCAGCCCCATGCCCATGCCCTGGCCCAGGACGGGATCCACCTCGATGGTCGTGGACATGAACGGACGAAACCACTCTTCGGATTTTTTCAGATCAATGGCTTCCCCCGTGTTCTCCATGGTCAGCACGACGACACCATCCTCCTCCTCGCGGCCTGCAACGCGGATCCGCCCTCCCTGCCCCGCCGCCTTGATGGCGTTGCTGAGCAGATTGGCAAACACCATGGCGGTCTCGGCGCGAAACATCGGAGGCCCCTGAAGCTTCTTCGGAATATCGTTTCCGAGTGTCTGCTTGCGCTGGTCCAGTGCTTCGGAAACCGTGTTCACAGCAACATCCAGACGCTCGTGGAACTTCTGCCGGGATCGACGGCGGTGCCCATCCGGAGCAGTCACTTCAGTCAAGTAGGCGGCTGGCCGCTCCACCCCGTGCCGCAACCGGTTGATATTCGTGTGCAGGCGCGAAAACACCGTCCCCCAAGCGGGGTAGTATTTTCCCGTCTTGCGGATCCTCTTGAGGTTCTTGTCCAGATCGTTGGCGAGCCCCAGAATCCCATTGATCTCCGTCACGAACGCGGCCATCTGCAAGCCCACGGAAGCGATGATCCGCAGCGTGGTTGGCTCGGTGACCAGCTGTTCGGCAATCTTGCCCGCATCGTCGAACTGGGCGGCGGCCTCTTCAATCAGCTTCTGGGCGCTGTCGAACTCCCAGGCTTGCGCCTTCTCCCGCGCGGAGGAGGCCAGCTCCGACGCCTTGCTCACCGTCTGCTCCACTGTCGCCTGCAACTGCAGACGACTCACTGTGGGTCCACGGTGCAGTTGCTTCTGGGCCGCCCGGCGGGCACGTCGCTCGAGACGCCGTTCGCGGTATGCCAACGCGCGATGCCTCACCGACAG
>JAGLDW010001488.1 GCA_023145395.1 Lentisphaeria bacterium
TCCCCACGCAGAAACATGTAGGTCGCATCCTTCTCGGAGATCTCGTCCTCGGGAAACTCGAAGGGATCCAGATGCCGGAACGTGCGCGTGCGTTTGAAGTCGGCGTTGATCTCCAGCCAGTCGTCCCCCTTCTCACCGTAGGGAAGCACGCGAAAGCCCTCCATGTAGACCCGAATCCCTGCATTGCGGCCCACCCAGCCGCGCAGCGATGTGCCAAAGTTCCCGGACCCTTCGCGAATCAAGATTCTCGATTCGAAGAACGGTCCGTTCTCCGGGTCTGGGTGATCCATGACATAGGTCTGCTGATGCGCGTCCGAATTGTCCTGCAGGCAGCGCGTCGTGGGGGTGATGCGATAGGTCACCTTGCCATCTTCTCGCGACGCGAGAATCTCCACAACCCAGAATGCCGACTCGAGCACGCTCTGCCAATACTCCTCGCCCACTTCGAAGTCACCCGTCAACGCGACCTTGAATCCCTTGTCGTCGCTGTTGGCGTCGCTCACCCTCGGCGTGTCGAAAAGCAGAGGCAGGGAGACTGCGCCACTGGGGGGGCACACCAGCGCCTCGGCCGGCTGGAAGGTCTGCACCTCCCAGAACAACCGCGTCCGTTCGCTCTCCGTCCACTTCCTGCGCAAATACTGGAGTTCCATAATCGTGCCCGACTCCTGTTCGGGGTCACGCGGCTCAGCCTGCACCACCAAGGCGTCGCTGCCCTCCAACTCCGAGAGAGTGCGATGGGACTCCACTTTGTCCCAGTCGATCACGGCGATCACAGACTCGCCACTTCCCTGGCTGTTCATCTGCTCGTCGGGAATGGAATAGACTTGCATGCGACAGGCAAGCTTGTGCGCAGCCAATCGGCCAACGCCCTTGGCGCCCGTGTAGCGGCGCTCGAAGCGCAACGACCGACGCGTCCCACCCTCCTTGATGCGCGAGGCAATGCAGAGGAACCCGCGTTCGAACTGGTCCGGAGTCATACCGGCTCCGTTGTCGCTGATGACGATCTTCCCGTTTTCGGGGTCGTCCAGGTTCTCGCCGTGGACGGTGACCAGAGTGGCATCCGCATCATAGGCGTTCTTGATCAACTCCACCAGCGCGGTGGAATCCCGTCCGACCAGAAGCTCTCCCAGCTCCCGAAAAAGGTGCGTGTCAACCGTGAACTTCGCCATCTGAGCAGTTCGCCCCTCTTACTTGCAGTCTACGAGTTTGGAGGAGAGCAAGATACTCCAGTCTAGGAGGGCACGCAATGCGGAGTCCGCAGAGGCGCAGAGGGAGACGGGAGGAAGAAAGGAAGAGAACCACGAATGAACACGAATAAACACAAATGGGCACCAAGAACACACAGACAGCAGGGACCGCACACTGCGAACGGCCAAAACCAATGTCCCATGGAGGG
>JAGLDW010001489.1 GCA_023145395.1 Lentisphaeria bacterium
AGGCAGTTTGCCTCCGGTCGTATCCACACTGCACTATCCTCGGGGCGTCCGTCTACTCGTTCCGGATGCCATCCTCCGCACTGGCGCAATCCGTGCTCTCCGGAGAAATGCCACAGCCCTTGCAGCCTCCGCAGCACCCCGCCCCGGCGTCCCCACGCAAAAAAGCCCGCACACGCCACAGCAACCAGGCGGCGGAAACGGCAATCGCCAGCACGACTAGTAGCGTCTCCATCGTTTTTCTCCGTTCTGCCTGCCTACGTCCCCAGCCCTGCCAGCGTGCCGACCTGGTAGACGACCAGCGTAACCAGATAGGCGAGCGCCGTGAGCGCGCCAAGTTGAAAAAACGCCCATCCCCAGGAATTGCTCTCGCGCCGAGTCACTGCGAATGTGCTCACGCAAGGAACACTGATCAGACAGAACAACATGACGCAGAATCCCTGCAGTGCAGAGTACTTCTCTTGTAGAGTCTTCCGAATCGAACGAGTTCCCTCGGGGCCACCATCCACGGAGTACACAATCCCAAGTTGAGCGACAAAGACTTCCTTTGCGGCGAATGCCCCCACCAGCGCTGTGCCGATTCGCCAATCGAAACCCAACGGTTTGAGAATGGGTTCCAATGCTTTCCCCAGTCGCCCCGAAGCAGTATGAGACAGCATCTCCGTACGACGTTCCCTTTTCAGCTGCTTGATCCTCGTCTGCTTTTGCTCGGAGCTGGCATCCGACTGCCGCACGGCGGAAGTCAGAGCGGCATAGTCACGCTCAAACACTTTTTTGCGGGGGAACGTGGACGCCGCCCACAGCAGAATCGACGCGGCCAGAATCACCGTGCCCGCCTTTTTCACGTACAGTCCAGCCCGTTCCCACATATGCATGAGAATGCTGCGCAGAGTTGGGCAGCGATACGGCGGCAGTTCCATCAGGAAGGGCATCGCCTCGCCCCTGAACAACGTAGTGCGCAGGAGACGCGCGCAAATGATGGCCAGCACGATCCCGATCAGGTAGATGCCCCACATCACCGGCGCATGCCAGGCTGGAGGGAAAAATGCCGGAATAAAGAGCATATAGATGGGTATGCGGGCGCCACAACTCATCAGCGGCGCCACCAACATGGTGGTCATGCGGTCCCGACGCGACTCGAGCGTCCGCGTGGCCATGATCGCGGGCACGGTGCAGCCAAAGCCCACCAGCATCGGAATGAAACTCTTGCCATGCAGGCCGATCTTGTTCATCACCTTGTCCATGATAAACGCCACCCGCGCCATGTACCCCGTTCCCTCCAGGATGGCGATAGCGAAAAACAGCAGCACGATGTTCGGAAGAAAGATCAGCACGCCCCCGACCCCGCCGATCACACCATCCACAAGCAACGATTTCAGCAGACTCTCGGACCCTTCGGCCCACCACCCTCCAACAACCACCGCCAGCCAGCCAAAGCCCAGCTCGATCCACCCCATCATGGGCGCGCCAACGGTGAAGGTCAGCTTGAAGACTAGATACATCAGAAACAGCAGGATCGGAAATCCCAGCACGCGATTGGCAAGCACCGCATCGATTCGCTCGGTCATGCGGTTGCGCGCCTCCAAGGTGGAGTGCACAGCCTGCATGCAGATGCTGTTGATGAAACCATAGCGGCGACCCGCCACGATCAACTCGCTCGTGTCCCCCTCGACACTTGCCAGACGGTCCGTCAACACGTCGATCCGGGCCAGCGACTTCTCGGGCAACGCACTCCGGATGGTGCGATCCTTCTCGAGCAGCTTCACCGCTGTCCATTCGACCGGCACGCCTTCCACGGCACCACCCTCGGATTCAAGCACCGCCACAATCTTCTTCACGCACTGGCGGAAATGGGAATCACCCCGGTTTCCCATCCAGGAAAAGCCCGCTTGCGTGGGTTTTGTACAGGCCTCCACGATAGCGTTCTTGAGCTGATCAAGGCCCTCGCTGCGATGTCCAACGGTCTCCACAACCGGAACCCCCAGCAGCGCCGACAACTTGTCGCAGTCGATGCTGATGCCCATCCCGCGCGCCGCATCCACCATGTTCAGCGCGATCACCATCGGCACATCCATCTCGAGAAGCTGCACGGTGAAG
>JAGLDW010000149.1 GCA_023145395.1 Lentisphaeria bacterium
GCCGATGCGCAGGATATCCTCGTCGACGTTCTCCGCCTCGCTCTGGAAGCTGTGGACCTTCTCCAGGCCCAAGATGTCCACCCAGAAACCCGCGAGCTTGGCCTTGTCGAGGCCGCCGATGGCCACCTGCTGCACGCCCAAAATCCTGAAAGGCCGCGTCGTTGTTGTCCTTGCTGCCGTTGTCATGGTCATCGCACCTCACGTGATCTGGGTCATCGTGGCCAGGCTGGGTCCGCAATCGAGGACACGGACACCCACATCCACGGTAGCGAGCCTGCGCGCCGAAGAGAAGAACGTTCGCATGGAGGCTGTCAACTGCTACACTCCATACATGCGCAATCAGGCAAGTATGCTGCCGCTTCCCCTCGCCGCCCTAGCGGTCGTCGCCCTCGCGACGACGATCCTCCTCCCCGCCTTCGGCTGCCGCTCTGTCGCCGACTACGGCTACGCCGATCCTCCGAAAGACAGTGCCGCGTCGCAGGACACAGTCCTCCCGCAGGACGGGGGGGGGACACCGGGTGACAAAACCGCAAGGCCAAAGGAGGCTGGGGCCGTCGACGCGCCGAAAGACAAGGACGTAGAAGTCGCGGCAGACGACGGGAGCGGCAGTGACGAGGGAGCGGCAGACGACGGGAGCGACAGTGACGTGGGAGCGGATGCCACGCAGGATGCCGCCCTAGCCGACAGCGGCACTGACCCCGCAGACGCCGGACAGCACGACACGCCTGCGCCCGACGCCAGCTCATGCCCTTGCGGCGATGGCGGTCCAAGCTGCCGCCTGGTGCTAAGCCCCACCGCAAATGGTACGTTGACGAAGAAAACGACCGGTGGTCTCTTCCCAAAAATCACGTACCCCTTCGACAACCAAAAGCTTCACATAGAAAATCCAATCATGGGAGAAGAATCGCGCGCCGTGCTCCTCTTCGACCTGCCTCCGAACGCCCAAGTCAGCCGTGCAACCTTGCAGCTCTGCACCAGGGATTTTTCAACGAGTTTTGGTACACCAAATGCCATGGCCTCGCTTTACCACATCACCTCTACGATAAACCCCATCCCCAACGACAAAGACACGGTCGCGGAAGAAGCTTTCCATCCAACACTAGGAAATTCCATGGGCACCTTGAAGCCCAGCAAAAAGGACGACCCGCTAGACGTGAGCATCCCGTCAACCCTGACTTTTTCGGGGTTGATCGAGTTCATGATCATACGAAACACAGGCTCACAGACCTACTACAGCACCCAAGGCGCCACCAACGCCGGCAACGCCTGCGGCGGCAACGCTGCCCCCTCCCTCAACATCGAATACTGCACCAACCCCTGATCCCCACGCCGGCGCATTCCCCACCCCACGTCCGCAGCCCGCCCCCCGCCGCCAAGCCAAGCTCCGCTCTCACGGCCCCGCGAAAGTCACGTCGATGGACCAAACGGTCGTGTCGTGGCTGTTATCCTTCGCCGGCCCGGCGGAGGTCCGAAAG
>JAGLDW010001490.1 GCA_023145395.1 Lentisphaeria bacterium
GCGTCCGCGTCGCGGCATCGCGCGCGCCCACCACCGTGGGAACAAGCGCACTGCAGGCGCAGGTCCCAGGCTTTATTCCGCACGCGCCATCCCCGTCGTCCGTGCAGGTCTTCTGCGTCGTTGACATCAGATTCCCGAGGCTATCGGGGTTCCCTTCGTCCACAAGACCATCGCAGTCATTATCTTGCCTATCGCAAATCTCCGTCGCCCAGGGATGGATCTTGGCGTCGTTGTCATTGCAATCGTATTGCCACAGATCGTTTTTGTTGGTCCCAGGCGGTGCCCCAAGATAGCCATCGCCATCCTTATCACCAGCGCAAGGCTTGTCCGCATGGCAATCTTGCGCCTTGCCGTCGCCACACTTATCGGGTGCCCCGGGAAAGACCGTCGCGTCGCCATCGTCACAGTCGGGTTTGCTCGGTGTGCATCCCTGCCCAGGATCGGATCGCGCGAAGCCATCACCGTCCACGTCGCAGAGCACCGTGGGACAATCTGCAGACGCCGGGGCCCCATTTTTGTCGTGGTCGATGTCTCGCTCGGGCGTCCCATTTTTGTTCGTTGTGGAGTTGCACCAGCCGCGCAACGCGCCCGCCACATTCCCACCTTCTTTGCCCCCAATCTCCGCTGTCGAGCCTGGGAAAATCCCCGCATCAAAATCGTCGGGATCGTCTTTAGGCAGCTTGCAGTTCGGATCCGTCGCCCCTGGAAGCGCGTGGCCATCTCCGTCGACGTCACAGGGAAGACAGCCCTCATCGATAATCTTATTGCAGTTGTTGTCGATCCCGTCGCATTTCTCCGTCGCCTCAGGATTTATCTTCGCATCTTTGTCATTGCAGTCCTGAGGCGGGCTGAACCCATCGCAATCCTCATCGACAACGCATGTCGCATCGCCGCCGCTACAGCTCTGGTCGACTCCATCGCCACAGAAAGGCGGAGCCGGCGGCGTCTTGCCTTCAGCCTGCAGCTTCTTCAGACACGCCTCGGGCAAGACAAAATCCGAGGCCTTCGTGTTACAAAGATTCACGGCCTCTTTGATCTGGGGCGAGCGGCACGGGTCGTTGTCATCGCAGTCCTGGGGCGTCGGAACACCGTCATGATCGTTGTCGACGCAGGTGGCATCTCCGAGCTTGGGATCGGCTCCACAACCGCCACTGCAGTCATCGTCTTTTCCGTTGCCACAGACCTCATCTGCAAAGGGATTGATCGCTGCATCGAGATCGTCACAGTCGAGAAAAAAGCACGAAAGCGCCGAATCGACGATGCTGCAGTCGGTAAAAGCCTTGCAGTTTGGAAACCCATCGTCGTCCTGGTCGATGTCGTCGGTCAAGGTCTTGAGCTTGACGGTCTCCTCCCTG
>JAGLDW010001491.1 GCA_023145395.1 Lentisphaeria bacterium
CGAGTCATAGAAAACATGCCGGTTGTACCAGCCGACGTTGAATGAAGTCGCCACCGTGGTGGACGACCCGCCTACCTTGGGTACCGTGTGCAAATAGGCATTGGAGATACATCCCCATGACCCGGTGCCATTGGCGAAGTAGTACAGGTCGTCCACAGTCTGGAATATTCCGTTCTCAAACTCGGTTGTCAGCTGCAGCGGGATCCCGCCGGTGATGGGCACTTTCCACAGGCCATCCCAACGGGAGCCAAAGTAGACATTGTCGGCGTCTACTTGTAGGTAGGTGGTGTATACGTTGGCAAGCGCGGTCGATACCTTGGTGATCTTGTCGACTCGGTAGAGTCGGTGCTCGGCGGTGCCAGCACAGTCCCATGTCGGGAGGTAGACGTAGTCGGCGTCCTGAGCGAAATATTCCATGTTACAATCAAAAACCAAGGGCTCGACGGCACCGCCGCCGATGGGCACCCGCTTCAGGTCGTGGCGTCCGTTGAGGCGCGGGGTCCGGTAGTAGACGTAACCAGAATCCACCATGATTTGCGGCGGGTCGTAGTCGGGCGTCCAGGCATCCAGAGTAAGCGGATTGGGATTCAGCAGTTGATCCTTGGGTGCTTGCAATATCGCCCCATCCTCCGACCAGTAGACATTGTTGTCGTCGATCAACAGCCAATACCCGGCCGTGTTGCCCAGGGCCACCGGCGCCCAGCAACGGCCGTCCACGCAGGATGCGGCCAGGTCGCCGCCGTAACACTGGTTCCCGCAGGCTCCACAGTTATACCGGTCGTCAAGCAGATCGGCGCACTCACCGGAGCAGCAGGTGCCCCCGCCGCATGACCCACCGTCCGGTTGGTTGGTGTAGACACAATCGTTGTCCGTGCAGGAGACGGATGTTTGGCACTCCAGGGGGGGAGCGCAGTCGGCGGCAGTACAGCACACCAGATCCTGGACGCATACCCGGTTGCAGCACAGGCCCCCCGGGCATACAGCTCCATCGTCGGGCAGGTAGCTGCAGGTGTAGTCACCCAGACAGCTGGCCATTTGAGCTTCTTCACACGCATCTGGCGAAGTGCAGTCGGTCGAAGCGCAGCACTCGCCTCCCGTACGGCACAGGCCCTGGCAGCAAATGCCGTCGGTGCAACCCGCCCCGTCGTTAACGGTCTCATAGACGCACGAGTTGTTCGTACAGATGGCATCATTGACCAACTGACAGTCGGCCGGGTTGTCACAGTCCGCGGCCGAACAGCACTCGCCGCCGACGCATGAGCCTGAGCAGCACACCCCCCCTGAACAGGATTCTCCGTCGCCCGTCGGCGGATACTCACAGATATGGCTGTCACTGCAGGCCACTCCACTAGTGGTCTGGCAGTCGCCGGGCGACGTGCAGTCGGAAGCATCGCAACACTCGCTGCCAACAAAGCAATTGCCGGAACAACACAGGCCCCCTGGACACTCCGATCCATCCAACTGGGCAGGGTACACGCACAAGTAGTCCTGGCAGGTTGATCCGGACAAACTACGGCATGCCGGGGGTGCCGTGCAGTCGGCGTCGGCGCAGCACTCTCCTCCGCTTCGGCATTGCCCAACGCAGCACTGGCCGTCGCTGCACGCGGTGCCGTCCGCTTCCGATGGATACACGCACAAGGCGTCCGTACAGGTAGCGCCGTCAGCCGTTTTGCAATCCGGGGGGTTGAC
>JAGLDW010001492.1 GCA_023145395.1 Lentisphaeria bacterium
GCGGGGTCCGGGGCAGCGCCCCGTTTCGTGTCCATTCGTGGTTCCTCACCTGGATCGACCTCAGAACTTCCCCACTGTTTCGACGGGTAGCACAGTCGTTGGCATCCAATAGGCTTCGGACTACGTTCTCATTGCGCTGGCTCTGAGGAGAATTCGGTCGTCGATAGTGTTGCGGGAAGAGAGACTGCCATGGTCAAAATGCAGGATAGGACACATCGTCACAATGCCTCTGGCCTCCCGATCATCCGCCCATCGGGGTTTCCTGGGCACGTGGTCAGAGGGCATTGCCGGTTGCTGGCGCTGATGGGTGTTTTCTGCCTCTTGTGCCTGCTTCCCCACTTGGGTGCACAGGCACCTGACGCTTCGCCGATCACGATTCCCGATTTCCGGGTCAAAGGGAAACCACTTGCGGAGATTGTTCGACGGATTGTGGCCGCCAGCAAGCAATGCGATCCGTTGGGCACAGGGGTGGAGATTGAGGTGCGAACGTCCGATGCGCACCCCGGCTACGCCGATACCTCGACCGTGCGCTACGAGTATTGTTTCTTCAATGTTGAAGTGGCAGATCTTCTTCGGACTGTCTGCAACTCAGCCCAACTTCCCTTTCGACAAGACAATCCGCGACACTATGTGATCGGCGACGGCACGGCATCCATTGACCCGGTCGAGTCCCGGAAGGAGTTCCGGGTGCAGCCGATCCTCTGGCAACGCGTAAGGGAGAAGTCCGGGGGCAAAACTGAGTCTGCGGACATCGCATCATTTTTCAGCGCGCTCTGTCTTCGACTGCCAGTCGGGAGCCAATTCACACGGACGGACAACGGGACGCTTGCAGTCCAGTCCACCGAGAAAGGACTGGCGGACTGCGACGAATTCCTGCACCAGCTTGACCTCCTGAATACTGATTGGCGCGTTCGCCTGCGCATCCGGCGCTTGAGAATTGAGGATCCAATGGCCATCGCACGTTTCCGGCACCATGTGTTTCCAAACCAAGACTTCTCTCTTCCGGACGGGACGCCCGGTCTGCGTCAAGCACATGCCTGCGACTCTGTGGTTCTGACAGGAAGACCGGGAGAAGAACTCAAGGCCGTGTTGGCCGGAGCCACTCCGCGAGCGGAGGTCACGGCTTCTGTGGCATCGGCCAGCGACTACCTGTCCTGCCCAGTTGCCATCCGGCTGAAGTACCGAGAAGCCCCTGCCGGCAGGACAGAAACCACAATGGACGAGCACCTTTCCCTCTGGGCGGGGGGATCCAGCGTGGTCCGCATACCCAGATCAGC
>JAGLDW010001493.1 GCA_023145395.1 Lentisphaeria bacterium
CAGCGCACCGAGATGACTCGCCAAACGCACTTGAATTACACATGGAACTGATCGACAGGAACACGGGATACGACCTGGGGGAGCCGCGTCCCGGATGGGGAAAGAAGGCCGACCCTCTCGGAGCGGTGGGAGACCCCGTTCTCCCCAAGATCGAGATGGAAGAAATGCCCCTTCCCGATGCTCTGGGACATGTATCCGAGCTCTGTCGTCAGCATGCTGGCGACGGAGGACCCCCTAGGATTGCTCTCGTTCTACACAGCACAAAGGCTGAAGCTGAGACGCAGGAACGAACAGTGGACCTCACGACGGCCAATGACCGAGTTTCCGACCTACTGCGGCGCATCCAGACGCAATGCTACCTGCAAAGTCGGCGCGATGGCAGCGTGTCTGTGCTCTCGGATCGTGATACGCCCACGGATGTCATGTCGATGGGCTATTTCGGGATCGGGACGCTGGCTGAGAGCAGAGATAGACTGGACCCTCGAGACTTCCTCCTGGCCATGGGAATCAAGTTCCCTGAGAACTCCAATCTGGCCTACGATTCCCTGAGTCAACGAGTGGTGATGTGGAACACGCCGCGGAACCTGCGCAGGGCACGGGCCGTCTTCTCAGAGCTGAGCCGGGGGCCCATGCCGTTGCTTGTGGAGGTCGTCCTGGCTGACGTTTCGGACCCGGAAGTCCTCGGACTTCTGGTACCGAAGGGCGACAGGATGGGACGACTGCGGGACTTTCTTCATGCCCATCAACCACCTGATGGGTTCAAGCTTCTGCATCGAGCTGAGCTCCTGACAGTGCCGGGCGCGACAGCCTGTTACCGCTCCCCTCTCGCGTCCGCCCAATCGCAGGAGCTGGCACTGGACGCAACCTGTTCCCTCGAACCCGACTGGTTCACAGTCAACCTGGCATGTGGGTGGCGTGATGGTTTGCGGCGGTGGGAATCGGATCTCACCCTCTGGGACGGTGAGTTCATTCTCCTGCGTCTGGGAGATGGTGGGGTGGGTACCGGCACCGGACAACAGAGTCAACGCATTCTAGCCTTAGGCGTCGCCATTCTGGACTCGATGGGGCAACGTTTTCGGCCAGTGATCTTCCCTGCAGATAGCGTGAAAGGGGTGCCGCAGAACAAGTACGATAGCACATCGTACAGGAGAGACTCTCCTAGCCCAAGGGAGGTTCTGGACTGTACCATCCTCGAACGCTTCACCGTAGACAACCGCCCTGTTAAGGAGGTCGTGGAAGATCTGAAGAGGCGGCTCGGGGATGCCTGCCCCGGACGCAAGGGACCATACATCTACCTGTCACTGCCCATCAGTCCATCCGCAGACGAGGTCCCTCTGGATGCAGATCCATCCGCCGAAGAGGGCGAGGACGGAGACCCGTTCCGCGAAGCACCAGAGCCACCGACTACCAATGACAAGAAGACCGCGCCAACAAAGGCGGCGGCAGATCCATTTGCCGAACAGGGCAGGCATCCGGATCCCTTCCTCGACACGGTGAAGCCACTGGTTACCAAGAGGGAGAAGACACTGCCGCCCATTCTGGAGCGACGCGTGAAGCTGGACCTCGTTTGCGTCAGTCTGGGGGATGCCATTCGGTGCGTGGCACTACAGGCCGGGCTGCGAATGCACATCGAGACCAACGCAGTGATCCTGTCAGGGAGGAGTCTTGCTTGTTGCGGCGACGAAACACGGTTTTATAGCCCCAATACCGAAGTTATGGAGTTCCTGGACAGCTTAAAGAAGACCTCTGTGACAGAACCGGGAAGCCCCCGGCACTCGGGAGCGGAGAGCGGCGACGATGACGACGACATCTCCGAGCAGCTGCGGAGATTGCGTATCACCATGGCAGAATACGGTGACGACGATGACGACGATGACGACGATGACGACGATGACGATGACGACGACGATGACGATTGGGGCTCGCACGACGGGAGCGAGGATCTGAGCAGTCAGTTCCTAGGCGCGTTCGGCGTGTCTGAATGGAACTTCCTGAGCGTCAGGCGCTACGCACCAACGGGAAAACTGATCGTGCACAGCTTCCCGGATCAGCATCGAATGTTGGGGGGTCTGTTTGCCCTGTTGGACGAATCGCCTGCCCAGGCCCGGCTCGGCCTTTCCCTGGAATCGGGTCCTGCGGTTTCCTCCGCAGGCATGGTGTCGAGAAACAGCGGCGTGGAGTTGACCGAGATGTCGGGGCAGCTCGGAGAAGCATTCTCGCTCCGGCAGAAGGTCAGGCTCCCTGGAGCCCCAGAGATCGGAGAGATCGAGGTGTCCATGACGCCCGTGCGGAGTATGCTCGACAACGCACTTGCGTGTGATTTCACCTGTCAGCTATGGGACAGATCGGGAGACGCTGCCCCCGCAGCAACGACGGAAGGCATGCTGCTTGTGCCTCGCGGTCAGGCAAGCTCGATTGAGCTGCCAGCCATGGGAAATCGCTTGGGGGGGGGCCTTGCACAGCTCGAACTAGTCCGGCTTCATGTTGGCGGAGATTTCATCGACCCCGCTGGCTCTACCCTCCCCGTTGAATCGCGTCTGTGGAAGAAGGAAATGGGAGACACCGCGCGTGAGGCAATGCGCCGCCATCTGAGCAAGGTGACCATCCAGAATCTGGCGTTCCAGGATTCGACATTGAGGCAGATCGTAACTGGTCTGAGAGCCTATCTCCGCAAGTCGATGCCTGGGGACTCGGTGACGAATCTTGTGCTGGCGGAGGAGTTGTTCCCCAATGACCCGGACTGTTGCCGACGCATCAAGGGAGACCTCGATTTCTCGGGCCGCTCCGCGCTAGATGCTCTCGAGACCATTCGCATGCGGCTTGGTGCCTCCTACAACATCCTGAAGAGCGCAGTCTTGATTGGCAACCACCTACACCAAGAGCGCGCATTCTCCGTGGCGTCCACACCACCCAACGCTCAGTTGATGGAACAGCTCTCCCAGAAAGAGGGCACCGAGAAGCACGCAGCTTTGACGACTTTTCTCAAGGAGCATGGTCTCGTCTTTGGGAAGGGCGACCGCGTCTTCGCGCTGGACAACCCAGCAAGGGTTCTCATGCTCGGCACAGCGGGCTTCCGGCATCGAGTGGACCGCATCGTCGCAGGCCTGTATGTCGCCCCAGTCGAGATCACCGTCTCCGCAGAACTTTTGGAGGCAGACGATCAATCTGGGCGACACTACACAGTCACGACCATCCCAGACAGGAGGGGATCCTGCACTTGGCATGACCAACCTTCCACCCGCTTCGAAGTCCTGCCGCGTTGGGATCCAGAGCGGCAGAGGATTCACCTGTCCGTGGTCTGGCAGGAATTGCTGACTGGACAGGCTGTCTTTCGAGCCGAGACGGTTGTGGTGCCAGGCGTGGAGACAGTGCTGGAGCTCAAACCGACCCCGGGCGGTCCAGCCCGCAGAAGAATACGGATCACCGCCTCCGTGGTCGAGAAACGGCATTCGGTCGAGACACCGCCGTCAGGGCGCAAATAGAGAATAGGACACAAGCTCTATTCTGGACACGCTTTGCGGAGTTCGCATTGCGCAGTGCGTGTCCCCCGTCGACGGGGGACCGGCTCGTC
>JAGLDW010001494.1 GCA_023145395.1 Lentisphaeria bacterium
TGCCATTAATGATCCCGCCGTCGCCCAAACGTTATCTCTTTAAGTCTGGCCTCGCTCACCTCGGCCTGGCCAAACGTTGACAGGCAGCGAACCTCCCGTGTGTGCCCCAGCACATGCGCCTCCCGAGCCGGAGTTGCCGCTCGCTTGGCTCGCTCTCGCCCTGCGGGCTCGCGATTCGCGATAACCGCAGCTTCGCTGCGGGGGGCGAATTTGACTTCGACATCGGCATCGACGACGCCGTCGACGCAGATCCTGATGCCGAGGAGGAAACGACCTTCGACATCGACATCCTGAACTGACCCGATCTGCCCTCCCACCGCGCGGCCTTGGGTATCGTGTGCGCAGCGATCCGCGCCGTTCTTCCTTCATCGTGGCATTTGGCCGGGAGAAGCCCGCTGAACGGGCCTTTTGACCTCTTTCAGCCCTCATCTCACAGCGACGTAAGGCCCGGATACAAACTCAGATCTTGCAAACCCGGTCTTATTCGCCTTATCCTCTTATCCAGCTTTTCATGGGGTACCGTCAAGGATCAGTTGCAGGGTCGTCGATTCACACCAACCTATCTGTTTCGGATCCTGGCTCTGACTCCCACCCAGAGCAGCAGCAGCAGCAGGATCGCGATCCTCCCCACCCCACCAGCGCCGCCGGCCCCAGCGGAATTGCAGCCAAACACGGAGCTCAGATACGGCTCGGTTTGATCGATCCGTGCGACTGCCAACCTCTCGGAATTGTCGCAAAAATCGTTGGCCAAGGTGCAACCCGGCCTCAGGGTGACCCAATCGTCCAGCACGGTAAGCACGGCGTCCGGGTCCCTCCCCGCGTACCGCTCACGAACCGCAATGAAGAGGTCCGTCGTGGCCAATACGGCCTTGTCCACCAGAACGGCCATATCCTCCCGGTTACAGTTGTCCATCGTGTTGGAGTGGGCCAGGCCGTCTCTGGTCTCGTCCATGTCCGTCCCGATGGCGTCGATATAGTTCAGCACGTGGACGATGGATCGATAGTCGTCGGCCCAGTCGCGCAGAGTGTGAGAAAACGTGTCCTGGAGCGCGTGGGCCGCCTGGCCAACATAGAACATGGGCGCGTAGACCTGTAGGTCGACCTGGCCATAGAAATCCAGATAGACCTTGATGGTGATGATCTGCTCGTCTGGGCGCAGATGGTCTTCGCCCTGCCCAACCAGGGTCAGGATCATCTGTCGGGTGCCCTCCACCGCGGTGGCGTTTCCAGCGTCGTAGTCATCGTGTCTACCCCGTAGCGCATGTCGATACTGGCCCTCGGCGCTGGGATCGCTGTGGAGGAGGCGTAGATTCTCCAGGTTGGTGATGGAGTGCCCATCGGTGTCCGGAGCTCGCACACCGGCCATGAGACTCACGAGTAGAAATCTCTGCACATCCGTGACGTCGTCGCGATCCACCGGGAACTGCTCGAGTAGGTAGTCACTGAGAAGACGCCAGGTGTCCCCGGCCGGCACCTCCAGATTCGGAGCCGCGAAGTCCAACACGGACTCGGTGTAGGCCGACCCCGTGATGCGTTCATGGCAAGGAGCCGTGAGACCGGTGCCCACGGTCCACGCCCCGGACTCGCCGGGAACGGCAGCCAAAACGGCAGCCAAGACGGAGACAACAGTAACCAGGCGCCCAAACCTCAAAACGCCCCCTCTATGGAAAAGCTTGTTCGATACTGCGTGTAGATCAGGGGGATCCCCGACAGAACCGGCGCGATCAGCGCGAAGGAGATGGGATCCAGAATCAGGACCAGATACTTGTGCACAACAAAGCGCAGTCCCACGGGCCGTAGGTGCATAAAGAAGCCGGTGGTGCCGGCCTTGTCCAAAATGGTGTCGAAGGCAAGCACGGAAGGACCGACTGCCAGGCTTGTATGCAAAAAACCGCCGGCATAGGTGAGCTCGGCGCCTACGCCGATATTGACCGCACCCATGACGACCTTTTCATTGATGAGGTTGGGTGCCAGCCACATGTTGTGCTCCACCAAGCCGAACACTCCCCAGCCCGCCCAACGATATCCGCCTCGAATGCCGTATCCGAAAGAACCGGCGGTCATCGAGAGGTTGGACGCATCGCTGAGCAGGGATCCATGTAGCTCGAACGCGGCAAAGGGGCCGCTCAGCTTGTTGTCCTTGCCCAACGCCCCCAGCCGCACCGCGGATGCTGTGGCGGGGAACGTCACCAGGAACAGAACGACGAAAAGCCGAAGAGTGGATCGCTTCATGGAGAACACTTCATCCTTAAACCGCTGAACCTCCGATTCAGTATTCAAGACGAAGGCTCAAGGGTCAAGTAGCTCCAACCGCAGGCACCCAAAAAAGGGGGGTGCTCCGGGCTGTCGCAAAGGGGTCCAACCGGTGCATTTTCTGCGGTATCATGCGCCCTGAACTCCCTCAGGAGACTCATGAACCCGGACGTCACCTCCCTGTTCTACTTGCGCGACCGTTTCACGCCGCGAGCCAAGTCGCTGTTCTTCGCCCGACTGGGCTTGGACGCTGTAGGCCTGCTGGTAATGATCGTGCCCTCCTTCGCCTGGGTCGCCATTCGTCAGCGCCGCCTGGATTGGGCCACCACTCCGCCGACCATGTCCTGTAGATAGGCTGTTCTGTTGATGTCCTTTGCTGCCCACATTCGCTTGGTCGTTCTCGCTGCCATTA